>NZ_JBNNTG010000011.1:43471-143621 GCF_050278525.1 Peribacillus sp. NPDC096540
TCTGTTTGTTCTTTTTCTTCTGTTTGTCTTTGTCACTCTGTTTGTCTTTGTCACTCTGTTTGTTCTTTTTCTTCTGTTTGTCCTTGTCACTCTGTTTGTTCTTTTTCTTCTGTTTGTCTTTGTCACTCTGTTTGTCTTTGTCACTCTGTTTGTTCTTTTTCTTCTGTTTGTCCTTGTCACTCTGTTTATTTTCTGCAACCACTTCTTGTGTGCCCTGATTTTCTAAGCTAGTTTCTACTTTATCAATTTCCACTTTCAATTCTATTTCTTTTTCTGCAACCACTTCTTGTGCTCCCTGATTATCTAAGCTAGTTTCTCCTTTATCAATTTCACCTTTTAATTCTATTTCTTTTTGAGGTATATTAGTGTTCGGCAATAGAATGGCTTGCTCCCAAACTTCCAAAATCTCAGCAGCTACTCTTTTCCATTCATAATTTGCGACTGCGAGTTCTCTCCCTCTTCCCCCCATTCTTTTCATCAGAGATTTATCAGACAGTATTGAAGTAATCTTTTCTGCGAAGTTGCTTGGATCTTCTGGGTTGTCTACTATCAGTCCGTTCTCTCCTGGGATAATTACTTCTGAGTTTCCTCCCCTTGCGGTAGTAACGATTGGAAGTCCTGATGCCATTGCTTCATAGTGAACGCGTGCTAGGGGCTCTTGCCAAAGGGATGTACATACAAATAAATCAGCAGCTGCAAACCAGTTTTGAATTTCATCTGGCGATACGAAACCCGTTGCCACAACAGGTATGGACTGCCTTTTTGCTAATGCTCTAATGTACGCGACATAATCTGTTACGTCATCTTGACTGAACCATTTACTTCCGACTACAACTAAAGCTAAATCTTTGAATTTATTTGAAAGCTGCGGTAATGCCCTAATTAACCTATCTACCCCTTTGTTTACCGAAAGCCTTCCGGCAAATAATATAACTGTTTTATTCTCTAGACCATGTTGTTTTCGAATTGCATTACGTATTTCTTTCATTTCCGGATGGCTTCCAGGTAAGAACCGCTTGGTATCTACACCAGAATAGATGGTGCGGATCTTAGATGATGCTTCAGGATAAAGAGTGCGAATGACATTTCCTACATAATCACTTACGGTTACAATATTGGAGACTTCCTCTAGAACTGTATTTGCTTCGACTGGATTAATTTTATCTATATTGAACATGTCATTATGCATGCTTAGGGTAATTTTTGATTGTTGTGCTACACTTCGGATGGGCATAACAAGTCGTGGACGATTAAAAATGTGGATAAGATCAAATTGATTTGCTTCAACAAATCGGACGACCCCTTCTCGATATATTTCAAATACTTTCCCTGGTACTCGAACATATTGAATTCCATCTTTGATCTCTTTATCAGGAAGAGATGGATCACTGATCCCCATAACTGTAATATCATGGAATACACCTAAGTGTGGGAGAGTACCGGAAATATACGTTTGTATAGCTCCACCTAATACCGGAGGGACAGGGAGTTTTTCTGTACATACCATTAATATTTTCATGTTTTCCTACTTTCTCCAGTCATTTTGAATTTCATTTAACGTCGGCCATTTTGATTGATCCGTGTCGATGATCGTATTAATTAATTGTGTTGTTGTTTCATTTAGAAATAGTTCCGGTTCATATAAGACCTCTTTTATATTTTTATAAAATTCATTAGGGAGGGAGAAATCGATCATTAATAGATCATATAGTTCAGGTGTTAGTGGACTTGCCTCATGGTAAGCCCTTATCATTTCTCGTACCCATGTCACATCCCATAGATATAAATCAGCCATCGTACCGGAAATCAGTTTCCTTAAATCACGAATTGGAAGATCGTAGGCGACACCATCTAGGTCAATAATCCACATACCGTTAGGCCCCATTTGGCCGTTTGACCAACCATAATCCTGGTGTACCAGCCCCCAATTCTCATTCCCTTTTTCCACCAATGTTAAATAACTCGATTGATTAAGATCTACTAGACTTTTTCTAGCCTGTTCTTGAAAGATATCTACCACATTCAATAACGATTGACTCGCTGGCATCTCCTCATAAGCTTTAGCAATGTTTCTGAACCAATCCATTTTCATGACGGTTTTTTCATAACTTTTTGGCCATTTTGCCAATCTTGAAGCAACTTCAGCTTGACTGGGTGGTATATACCCCTTGCTTAACTGGTGGAATTCACCTAGGGCATAACAAAGCTGTTTTGCTCCTTCCAAATCTTTTGTTACCGGTGCCAATGTTTCAATCCATTCGGCAACAAACCATAATTTTCCGCCTGCTTCAATAAACTCCTGTCCATTCTTCGTTTTGATGATAGCTGGAACTCGTGCTCCCTGAACTTCGACTAAGTATTTTTGAGCTCCAAGGCTAAACATACTTCTAGTCGGTCTGCGGTGTAACAGTTTTAAACTTTTTGGTCCTGAATTCGTTTCAATTTTCCATATTGCCCCACCTTTGTCTGGTTTAGTTGTAATGACCTGCCTACTGTTCACGTGAAGGTCGTAATTTGTCAAAACCTCATCAGCTAGCGTTTCAATATAATCAGGAACAAAAAATTCATGAGTAAGTTCATCCACATCCCATGGTACAATCGCAAAATTATCCATTATACCCCTCCTATAATTTCGAGCATTTTTAAAAATCAACATCTCTAGATCGGAATGAAATGCTATAGAAAGATGTCGTATTTCCCTTTGTAAAAACCTTATGACTTTATTAACATATGAATTTGTACAAGTTTAAGTGCCCCCTAAAGTAGATTTTCTTTTTATAAAATCTATAACATAGGCAATCAACAGCCTGTTGTATTAAATGATTTCATCCAAATGCTAGAAAAGCAAATAGGTAAAAAGTCGATATTAACATTATTACCATTGCAGCCTGGAGAAGTTCTGGAAACAAATGCGGATATCGATGAATTACAAAACGATATTAACTATAAACCATCGACACCTATTGAAGATGGAATCTCCAAGTTTGCCAAGTGGTTTAAAGATTATAATAATATATCGTAAAATCCTTTATGTGAAAAATTAGGCCCATAAACTTGGCCGACATGGATGCGGGCGAATCTTACTTCTAATAGTTGAATAACCATGAATCACATGCATGAAAACGAATTGAAAATGGGGAACTTCGAATGAAGTTCCCCACCTAACTTTCAATCCCATATTATCATTTACTTACGTTACGGTTCACCCTAACTAATTCTAAATGATTTCCCCGGAAACGTTTAATCGACTTATTCGTAGTTTTATTGATGTATACGGCAAATTTTTAGTCAAACAATACTCTTTACTTTTTAAATACCTTTAAACCAATTTAAAAATATCATAAACGGCTTCAAGTGCTTCTTCTAGTCATTATGTGATTTGTTTTCCGGATTTAAACCATGTGCTAAGTTGTTCCTAGTGGATTTGAGTCATTTTTTTGGACACAAAAAAGTTAAATCTTAAGCTATATTCCTAATTCGATTTTAAAGTGTCTAACCTTTTGGGTTCACTTCAGTAATGCATGCACCCGTTAGTTTATAGAATCTCATTTTAAATACCAATTAAGTGCGTTTTTATAAAGAACTTTTTTAGCTTCTTCTTCCTCAAGTATATTATTTATCAGTGCTATATCTGAATATCGAAAAGGCCTCTTCGCCCTTGTTGAGGGTAAATCTGTTCCGAACATCAATGCATCTGGGTTTGTAGAATATATAGTCCGGATTGCTTCTTCAGCATCAAAATCAATTCTTCCGAAACCTGTTGCTTTTACTCTTACACCTTTATCAACTAAAGATAAAAGATTCGTGAAGCCGCTTTTTGATAAACCAAGATGGTCTATCGAAACAGAAGGAAGTTTTTCTACTATTGTTGTTATCTCTGTTAAGGAGTTAGAATCAATGTATAGCTCTGTATGCCAATTTACTAATTCATAAACTCTTCTCGCAAAGTAATCCAAACATGATATATCCTCGGAACCTCCACGATTAACATTGAATCGAATGGCTTTCACACCAAGTTCATCAAGTTTAATGATTTCATCATCTGATGTATTGTAGGGCAATTGAGTTACACCTACGAAATTTTCACCAAGGGTTGTAACGCATCAACTAAATATGATTGGTCATAGCCTTGAAAAGATCCTGAGACAACTGCACCGCACAATAAATTTAAGTTATTTACGGAATGTAGGTAATCGGCACAGGTAAACGCATCAGGCAGAAATCCCTGATTTTCAATCAATGAAAATTTCGTATCGATAATATGTAAATGCGAATCAAAAATTTTCATATTTTTTCCTCCAGTCTAATTACCTTTCTACTAAATTTTATATCCTGAATTTCCATAATGAAATTTAATGATTTTTATAAATATCGATAGGTTTAACTTATTAGATGAATAATTTAGCCACCATTTTGATTTTCAATTAAACCTGCCTCTTTGGCTCCATAAGAAAAGAGCTGCATCAAAAGCCCTTTATTTAAACCCTTGCTGTAGCTTTAAAAAAGTTTGATATAAAATCTTCATTTGTTTTCAAAGATAATGCGATAGTCAGGAACAGAGCTGACTATCAGCTGTTGATTCTTTTTCTACGTTTAAAATGCGATACAGCTCATCAAGGTTTTGTATTTGATAGGTTGGAGCAATTTCAGTTTCATTAGGTTTCAGTTTAGGGTTAAGCCAACATGTATCTAGAGTAGCAAGCTGTCCGCCTTTAATATCCGCACTTAAGGAGTCTCCAATGATTAATGCTTTTTCCACCGAGAAATTAGGGATTCGCGCAAAGACATAATCGAAATATTCCTTCATAGGTTTTTGAAAACCAGTATCCTCTGAAACGAAAATATCCTTAAATAGCGGAAATAATCCCGAATCACGCAAGCGTTTATACTGGGTCTTGGAAACACCATTAGTAACAATATATAAGTCATATTTATTTTGCAGGTTAGCAATCAATTCAAAGGCCCCATTAACAAGCTGATGCCCTTCTTCTAAATAGCTACGATAGTTCTTTTCCATTAATACACCATCAACTTCTCGACCGTATTCCTTAAATAAACGTGAATGACGAGTATTCACTACAGTATCACGATCTATTATTCCTTTTTCAAAGGACTCCCAGAGACCTTGGTTTATTTTTTTATAATGTGCTTCGATTTCGGGAGTTAAGGGGATATTTTGATTTTCGAAAAGCAAGCGCAAAGCTAACTTTTCTGCTGCGCCAAAATCCAGTAGTGTATCATCTACATCAAATAATAAAGTCTGATATTTTTTCACAATTCCTTCTCCATTCCTACTTTTGTATCTATTATAAATCATCTTAGACATCCGAACTTTCCTATTAATTTAACTTTATGATGCCATAGTTTTTATTTTTTCATCATTCCTGATTTATTTCCATTCAAATACCCCATTTAGGGTGAATCCAACAGTATCTAATAACTCTACATCTACATTCTTAGTATCATTACAACTAAAAAATATTTGTATATGCCATTTATCGTTGGTAGTTTAATATGTGTCTATAAAAAAACACTCATATGTAATGAGTGTCAGGCTGTCTAGGGTTAGCACAGATGTTCGGCGCTTTTCTTACGTTTAAGATCAGTAATATATTTTACTTTAATGACTCCACATATGAACGAATCATTTCTGGGGTAACTAATTTACGAGTAGGTATTAACCTTTGGTTTGCAAGAACATTGATTTGCATAGTGATTTGATTAATCTTGTCTGTTGTAAAATCCTTTTCAGCTTTACATAATTCTATAGCACTTTGAATATAATCTTCACGTTGTTGGTCTAAAAGGGAAAATTCAGTAAAAAGTTGATTTTGTTTTTGGGCATGTAACGTAAGGGCTTTATGTACACTCATTGTTCTTCACTCCTATGATTTTTCTAATAGCTACTTCTATATTAACAAGATAATTTAGAAAACTAAAGAATTCTATTTTTCAATTTTTGAAAATTTCTATTAAATTAAACTTGGGGAACCATGACGTACTAAGCCAATTAACCTTAAGATTACCCTTTAGTCCCTTATAGATGAATATAAAGAATCATCTAAGCGTGTTTCTATTGAACGAGAATTTGTTACCGATCATCTATTTTTTCACTAGAATCAATACTGGTATACCACTAAATATCTCAAGTGTTATGCAAACCAAAAAGGATAATCGGTTGGCTTACTCCGTACACCATAACAAATGTTCACCCAATCAATGACCTAAATAAACCCCATAAAGCCTTAATAATGGTTTCCACGTTTATTCCCTTAGAATATAAATTCCTTCTTAATATTAGAATTTCCAACTTGCTTCTTCAGAGGAATTCCCGAACGAACATCTCAGCTGATTATCATATCAATTGAATTAATTTACTTTCTTAAAATTTGGTATATTTACTTTGTTCTATTAGATCATCTATCTAGAATGTAACTAATGAACCTCTAGTCTTATAAATAGATTGTAAAAGGGGCAATTTGTTTAAGGTTTTATATGTACTTTAAAGAATATTTATAATTTTCGCAACTAATATCCATGACCTATTTGTTTGCATTTTAGTAAACGCTCACACTCTAATTGAATAGTATTATCAATGAAAGAAGGTGCTTTTTTGTACGGAGGTCAATGTATTAAAAATAAGCGAGCGAAAAGTCGAGTCTTTTTAATCTTTTTAACAATATAAAAATCAATAAATCAGATGTACTTTAAATTTCCCCCTCAATATGTCGAGAATAAAAATTTAATATAGTGGAAATAACTCTTAAATCAAATTATAATTTTTGATTTCCTTCGACACCATTAATTGAATAGCCCACTACAATGTTTGCATTTAATGAGTGATATATTGAACAATACGTATCATTCGATAAGCGAATAGCACGGACCACTTTATCTTCTGGCAGTTCCCCTTCTAGTAGATAATGGATATGATAATCGGTAAATCGTTTTGGATGATTTTCTGCCCGCAATCCTTCTATTTCAATGTGAAAAGTAATTGGTTCAAATCGCATTTTTTTCAAGATCATTACAATATCAATTCCTGTGCAACCGGCTAGGGAATGTAATAGTAACTCTGTGGGCCTCGCTCCACTATTTTGTCCTCCTACTTCTTTGGCGGCATCCATTTTTATTTCATGTCCTGAAGGAGTAGTTCCAGAAAAAGCCATTTCCCCCATCCATTTAATCATTGTCTTCAATAGTATCAACCCTTCTTTGCTGTTTTTCTGTCCTTTGAATCGCTCTTAACCTTGTTTGTTCTTTATATTATGTAATTTAGCTATAAAATATCTAATCAAATTTTCACCACTGTCATGAAATTAAAACGGTTCTTTTTAAAAATTCAAGATAAAGATTGAACACTTTTAACATTCTAGCCTGGATGTTGGCTTTTTTTATGTAGAGTTATACTAAAAGCTATCAGACCTTTAATGATCAGGTGCTTTAGTTGAAGAAGACACTAAACAAAATGCAGCAAATGTCCTTCAACGAATAAACCTTCAAATGAAGGAAATCCGAAGAATTGCAACATGATATTTGATATTGGTGACCCATTTCCACTTCGGCTGCTGGTCCTACGGAATAAATACCACCACGAGCTTGAATATGTAACGCTTCCTTATCAGTTAAAGTTATTGGGATTGTGTCTTTTCTTCTTTCTCATCTGACGAAATCAAATCTTTAGTAGAGCTTTTAAACTCTCTTAATGTGCTGCCAAAAGCACGTCCAATTTCGGGCAACTTTGATGGTCCAAATATAATGTGGTCAATGATTAAATCAATATCAATCCAGGTATCCTAATATTTTGAAGAATAGTGTTTCCTCTTTAAAGATTTAAATCCTTTTTTCTTAGGTATTAAACGTAACATGCTCTCGGTTTCTACATTGGCTATCGCACTTAAAATACTTAACCAGAAGTTACAGCTGCAAGGGCTGTAGCACCTGTTCCCAAGTATGTAAAAACGTAGGTCGATTTAACGTATACAAGAATAAATTAGTGAATGCAGTACAAAGATTTAGTACCCAGTTTCACTCTTAAAGTAAAACAAATAAGTTGAAAATAAGTTGAAATCTTTTAGATTCAAGTCATTCAAAAAAGCAGAGAGCATGCTCTCTGCTTCAACTTACATGTCATTTTTCACCACTTCACTGACTTTACCTTTATCTTGCGGATGAGTATCCAAGGATTTCGTTTCCATCTTTTGATTGTACAATGGCAAAATGAAAAACATCCCAAGAATAAAAAAGAATGCCGCCGTTTCAAATATAGCTACCAATGAAAATTGCTCTTTCAACATCCCTGCTGCACTCATCGTCAACACCATCGAACCAGTGAACAATGGGCTTAGGATTCCATTGACTCTTCCGATGAACTCTCCTTCGGTCCTCTGCAAAATCATCGTATTAATTCCTATTTGAATGCAAGGGAGCATTAGCCCGTTAAAGAACTCGGCAGTAAGGGTAACCCAAAGGTTAGTTGACAACCCCATTACCGCTAATCCAATGGCATTCACAAGCATGCCAAAGGCTAATAATCTCTGTGGGGCCACCTTTTTGGCAAAGATCATTACCCCTGCTCCCCCTAAAATCATTCCAATGCCATTCACCATAAATAACCACTGGAGATTTTCCTTTGGTAGACCTAGTTGTTCGGTAACCAAGAAAATCGAGAGCGGCTGAATGAAACCCAGTCCTAATCCGGCTGCCAGAAAACATAATCCCAATAGGCTTAGTTCTTTCTTTTGCAACACGTAGCTTACTCCACTCTTCATTTCCTGCCATAATGTTGTTTTTCTCGTTTCTCCTTCCAGTTTGCGATCTTTTGGAAGGAAAGCAAGTGCACCAGCTGAAAGTAAAAACGCTAGACCAGTAATCGCAATCGAGATGTTGATGCCGAAGGATTGGAAGGCAAAAGTACCAAGGATGGGGCCTAAAACCATAAATACAGCGAATACAGTCTGATATACCGACATCCCTGTTTGAATTTGATCTTCTGGCAAATGCATTTTAAATAGCTTCATGCCGGATGGCTGAGAGAATTGCGAAAGTATCGCTGAAATCAAGGTTGCAAAAAATACCACTTTCCAACTTCCGAAGATAAGGGTGATCAGCACAGCAAATACGGATATTGCACTTAAAACATCACACCAAACCATCGTTTTTTTTGGACTCCAGCGGTCTGCAAACGTCCCACCAATAAAAGAAAAAATAAAAATGGGTGCGAATTCCGCTACCGAAATCATTGAAATCGCAAAGGCGTTTCCGTTTGTCTGTTCCATTACAAATAACAAAACTGCAAAGTTCCGTACCCATATCCCTATTTGCAAAAACAAGCCTGAAAAGATAATGGCCTGAAATACACGATTTGTAAATAAGTTAGGTTCCTTATTGCTTAACGTTGCAGGTGCTTTTTTTTCCAATACAAAAACCTCCTGTCAAATATCTGGACAGGAGGCAGTACAGTACAATACAAATTAAAAAAGGAATAATATCCCTAACGGAAGGAACACAATGATCTTTTTGTTTGTATTTTAATGTACAGACTAATCCTATCCAGAAAAAAGATCGTATTTAAAACGCATTTTTCCTCATAGAATAGGATTAAATGATCATTGTTTAAAGGTCACCCTTCCATTTTGTGTTAATTTTATAGTAAGGGAATCAATTTGATTTATCAAGAGTAAATTTCAATAAAAGTATATTTTTTTTGGCAATACATGTTCAAGTTATGAAAATAAAAAAACGAACTTTCTTTAAAAGAAAGCCCGTTTATATACTTCAGCTTTATGCACAGTTGCTGAGTAATACTTTTCTGCCCTTTATTTTTCATCATCCTATTAATCCTATTATTCATAACCACTTACCGAAATAGCCCCAACAAAAATCCAAGAAGATGCTTTTTTTTAGCTCTCCATCAAACCTCCATGATTCGGATTTGTCTGAACAAGTAAATTGGAAGATGGCATTTGAATTTGATGCTCATGTAAAGCAGACATCATCTCAAACCTCACATTTCTTGATGTTTCAAAATAATCTTCAGGTTTTACTAGCCCAGTTAGGCATAGCTCATATCCAACATATTTAAGATTCGGATTTAAATCCGTAATGCCAAGATATCTAAAATCTTCTTCAGGTGTACCGTCCTCAAGCCTTAGAAGGCTTTCACCAAACTTCTCATTACAGGTAAGGCATATATCTTCCAACAGCCGCTTTACCACATCTGGATTTTCTTGGTAACTCACTGTAATTCGTTCAATGATTCGCATTCTCCCTTTATTAAAATTTTGAATCGTCCTGATTTCACTGTGTGGGATGGTCAACAGTTTTCCTGACCATTCCCGAATCTGCATGAACCGGATGCCAATTTCCTCAACGGTCCCGGAACTTGTCCCATTAAAAGTAACAAAGTTCCCCACTCGGAATTCATTATCTGAAAACCTTACAAATCCCAATAAAATATCCTTAAGCATTTGCTGAGCGGCAAATCCAATTACGATCCCTACAATCCCAGCTCCAGCCAGAATCCCCTTTATGTCTATAAACTGCCCAATCAGATAAATGAGGAAAAGCGCGGAAATGCCGTACCTAAGAGCAGAACGAGTTACACCCTGTATCGTTTTTTCAACTTCTTCCTCAAAAAAATTAGACCTTCTAAAGAACCATTCAACCATTTTATTCAATATATAATAACCAACCAATAACAGTAGAGCTATTATAAAAAGCCTCAATAATAAGAATTCTTTCAAATAATCCAAAACACGCTCAGTAAAATTCAAGATATCCATGTTCCCACCTCTATTTTGACGCTTATTCAGACTCGATTAAAATCCAGTCATCATCCTTGCCTATTATCCCTTTATCAAGAATAAGTCTCGTTTTTAGGCGATAGGAAACCCCTCGCTTATAAGTCTCCTTCAATGTAGGCAGACAAAAGTTAAAAGGAATTTCATTACTCTCCCCTGAATTTATCTCTCTTGAAGACAAAATGGTGCTCGTTTTAAGGATATCTTCCATTCCGGTAGAATGAGTATCCATAATTAAATCACATTCGATCCTCCTTATTCTTTGCTCAAGGGTACCACCCTTAATCAAGAAATACCCATTTATGCATTCACCAGATTTATACGTATTTTTCGGAAGGATTAAATCTATCTGTGCAGAACCTATTCCTAAAAGTAACAAAGATTTTCTCAGTATCAAAGAATACACTCCATTTATATTTATTTTTTTTCATCCAACAATTTCTTGAAGGGCTTAATAGTACAGACCCAAAAAAACCTTTACCAAAATTGGTAAAGGTTTACTAATAGAAAATAGACCTTTACCACTAGGTAAGGTCTGGCTAACAACGGTATGTTGCCAACAACACCGAGAGCATAGAACTCCGTAATGACGACATTGTTGTAAAAGCTACTCCCCTTAGGAGAATTTATTTTAGTATATTATTTATCATACGTTAAGATTAGAAAGTTTGTCAAACCATTTTAAGTTTTATGGAATTCCATGCATTAACCCCGGAAATCACTTTCCTTATCCATTATTAAAATAGGAGTATTCTTTTTGGATAAGCATGGTGTGAAAAATAGCTTTTCTTAATCAAATCTTAGGGTGTAAACATATTTCCTTGAATTTAGGGGAATGTCAACTGCCAAACGGAAATACAATAAAACAAGGCGCAGTATTAGCGTTTAAACCAAACATGCCAGACTCTATCATCTTGCCAACTAAGTATTACTTGAAGCAATCGCATGATTTAGGTATTGGAAGAAGAATTTATTGAGAAAAAATGGGTGAACTATTAAAAAATAGAGACCTATATTTATTAGAAAAGTAATAGTGAGGAGTGTTAGGATGGTTGGAAAGGATGATTTTGTTCAGGGATTTGTGCCAAACCATAATCATGGGTCTGTTGACTATACATCTGTTGATGATGGCCATGTTCATCTGTGTTTAGATGTAACTTCACCTCCTATTATGATTAAGGATGATAACCACGTGCATTACACCGAGGGTTATGTTGTCTTTGAAGATGGGCATACTCATTATTACCAGGCATATTCGGGTCCTGCTATTCCTGTAGGAAATGGAATGCATGTTCATTATTATGATTTTTATACAACTGAAGCAAACGGACATCGCCATAAGGTAAAGGGTGTTGACCAGCCAGCCCCTGGAAATAAGTAAAGTTATCCACCCGATCCAATAATCATACATTTTTATTAAAGATTGCCTTTATAATAACATGTGTAAAAGCAGTTAGATTTCAAATACGAATCTTACTGCTTATATTTATTTATATGTTTTTTATTCCTTAGGCCTACCTATTAAGTCTATTCCGAAAATAGTTAAATACCCAATTTGTATGATTTACCTCCAATTACAAGGGATAAATCAATAAAGAGAACTGATATATAGATATCAGTTCCCTAGTGAATATTCTTCTATAATAATGAGGGATATGGGAGGGAATTTATACTGAAAACGAAAAAGATCCCCTATTGAACCTTCCCTTTATACTTGCTTCCATCATTATGCTCTTGGTTATTCTTTTCTGACATTCGTCTTTGATATGCTTTCGTTTCCGCATTCACATGGTTTGCATCATTTGGCTCATTCTTTTTAGAACGTCCTGCTCCATTACTCATATTTATTCACCTCCCACAACAGCTTTTCATACGTTTGTAGCTTACTCTTGTCCCCCAATTTTATACGCACGTTTGAATATAGTACTAGTAACTGTTTTATCAGGATGCTGAACATGAAATTTCTAAAGAACATACAGAAACGAGGCAAATTCATTCAATGGCACTTTAAATAGAGAAACCATCATAAAAAAGCTTGCCTCTAAAGAAGAGCTGAGTATTCACCTCGACTCATTTCTAAAACACTATTACCGGCTATCTATTTTGATACATTTATTAAGTAAATGTGATTTCAGTAACACCCAAGTAAAATTTTTATTTTACTGATATACAAGAATTACTTATCATGAAAAGAAAACAACAGCTACAAGTAACTTTTTGCTTTTTCAAATCAATATTCTTCTAAATTTAGGCTCTTAAGCTTGTGAATAAATGTTTCCTGACCGTTTTAAAGCAACGCTTACCTTATCCTAACCGCAATAAGAAGGTCCATTTATGTTTTGGAACTTCTTTTTTTAGTAATGTAATTTAATCATTTAGAACATATTTTTATAAGAACAAGCTGACAAATTAAAAACTGATGTTACATTTCGATAACTGTACATGCCCGAAGAAGGAACCGTGTTAAGTTTAGACGTAGTGACTTTATGATTTTTATCCTTTTCATAGAAATCTTTTTCTTATACTGTATTTTTAAGAGAGTCTCACTAAATGGAGAACTCTAATTTATTTACTTCATTTTTTCCATCTTTATTTCAATCCAAAGAGGGCCAATATCATAATTATCATAGGGATTAATTGCATTTCCAATAAATACACTCTCAAATTGTTAAGAGCTTTGTCTATGAGCATGTTGAAAAATTCAACTGGTTGATCCATTTCCCACTTTTAGTTGTTACTATTAATTGATTTTCAGTGTCTCTGTCCAGTGTGCTGTAATGTATGTAATGAGGTTCAAACTCGTAATCAAATAATTGTGAAGCTCCTTTTGACCTTGCTTCATGAAATTAACTGTTACGCAATTTCCAAAGTAACTTGGTTTTATCTAATAAATGAATTAATTGTTGTAAACTTATTCGTTCAGCATATTCCCATTCACAGAACTCAATTATAAACTTTTTAAACATGGTTGTTCTATTTCCACCGTCCTAATTCTGAATCCTTACCCAAAACCATCATTTTCCTCAATTAAAACTCTACAAGCATGATACTTCTTCCCTCATCACAAGAAATGTTCTTTATAGAAATTTGGGCTCAAACAATCGAAAACGCTTATATGCTGTCAAACTTCTTTATTTTTTGTTACAATATGTATTTTTTTAAAAACATTACAAAAGTCTCGTTGATAGCGCTTACATACTAGCCATATACTAAACTAGTATTCTATTTTTTGGGAGGCGAAGGAGTTTGAAAAAAGGAACGAAGATTTTAGGAGCTTCTTTATTGGTAGGGAGTTTCCTGTTTTCATCACATTCTGTCATGGCAATACAGGGTGAAAACCCGTCCGAGCATGCATTTGACAATAAAGTGATCAAACGAATCGATGTTGAAAAAATCTACCAGAATCTTTCACATTTAGCTGTGAATATTGGACCACGGGTAGCAGGAACACAAAGTGAACAAACGACTGTAGATTACATAACTGATAAATTTAGGGAGTACGGACTTAACGAAGTAGAGGTCCAGCCTTTTCAATTTATTAAGGACTATAAACACCCAAGCTCTGTTTCCTTTAAAGTAAATGGGCGTAATTATGAAACGGCCGCCTTTCGCTTTTCCAATAACACACCTTCCGGCGGAGTGTCAGCAGAGTTTGTGTACGCAGGTTTAGGAACGACGGCAGAGGTAGCTCATGCTTCGGTAGAAGGAAAAATCGCCTTAATTAAAAGAGGCACGATCCCATTTACAGAAAAAATGGATAATGCAAAAAAAGCCGGAGCGATCGGAGTCGTGTTCATTAATACAGATAATTCCACGCCGCTATTTAGCTTGCCGGCAAATGAGAGTAATCTACCTGTACTATTTATGAAAAAGAGCGATGGTGATGAGTTAATTTCTTCCCTGCAAGGCAATAACCTGACAGCAAATATGTCTGTTGAAGGAGCAGAGTTTGTAAAAGCCACTTCTCACAATGTGATTGCCACGAAAAAACCGATGAAAAATAAGGATACGAATCAAATTATTATAGTTGGCGCCCATCATGACTCTGTCTCTGTTTCATCAGGAGCCAGTGATAATGCATCAGGTACATCCATTGTGCTGGAACTGGCAAGAGTCCTGGAAAATGCACCTTCTGATACAGAAATCAGGTTTATTACCTTTGGCGCAGAGGAGAACGGATTATTAGGCTCCAAGGATTATGCACAAAGCCTTACCAAAGATGAGATTAACAGAACAGTAGCGATGTTTAATATGGATATGGTGGGCAGCAAAAATGCCGGCGAATTTGCCATGTTTACGTACGATGGAAAACCAAATACAGTCACGACATTAGGAAATTCAGCAGGAACAAGGCTTTATGATGCCATTCCTTATAATCAAATTGGAAGAAGTGACCACCAGCCATTCACAGAAGTGGGTATTCCTGCCGCGGTGTTTACGTATGCTCCATTGGAGCCGGAATACCATACGGCAAAGGATACAATTGAGCTGATCAGTAAGGAAAAATTGTTAAAGACGGCTCAAGTGCTCGGTGCAGCAATCTATCAAGCAGCCCGTCCGGACACACCGGCACTGGAAAGGTCCAATGTAGCCCCTATACCGGTTGAGGCAGAATATGATGAGGATTTACATTTATAATTCTGTTTTCTAATTAACTAGAACCACAGGATAGAATAGTTTTCCTAATAAAAAAGACAAGAGACATCCATATTAAACGATGTCTCTTGTCCTTCTATTTAGCTGCTTTTTTAATTTACTGGACCCTATAGTCAATCTCAAATCACTTTAGCTATTTCGCTTTAACAGGATAATATAAGAACCAAACGGCATGATTTTGTTCATCTGCTGCCGCTTGGCGAAAGGCCTCTTTAAAACTTGGGTTCGTTGCTTCATCTGCAATTCCCAAATAAAAAATCAACTGTTTCCTGTTCATCTTTTAAAACGAATTCCAATCCGTCGATATACTGTTCTAGACACTCTTCACTAGCTTTTGGTTTGGGCTGACGCCCTGTTAAATCGGCATAAATCTGTCCAAATGTTTCTTCACCATGCTCTACATCATTTAAGTACATGACGAGTTTACTAATTCTAGTATTGCTGACTTATTTTATTTGCTGATAAAAAAAATCAAAATGAGCTTTATACTCTTGACCAATTTTATAATTAAGAACTCGAAGACCTTCTCCATGTTCCACAGGTATATACATGATAATATTCTTTTTTCAATTCTAGTAACAATGTCCATTTCGCCTTCTTGAAAAAACATGCTGCTACTCGTTCTGAGTTCATTTACTTTACGTGCATCTCCAATTTTTGAACGCTGAAGTCTATCTTTTGACAGCCTAATTAGCTCATCACATTCCTCATCACTTAAGATATTTCCTTAAATTACTATTAGTGGTTCTTCTAATCTAGCAATAATGTTAATTTCTCTATCTTCTGTATTAATTTTATTTCCAATGTGATTAAAAATAGTTTGTTCTTTAATAGCTAATTCTTTAGCATCCATTGTCAACTTCCATCAACCTTCTATCAGTGGGGGTCTTCATCCCCCACTGATAGAAGGTGAACCAATCGGGCTTTTACGGGCAGTGGATCCCCACCTAACCTTCTTCGATTTCCCTCGGGCTTTGAGATAGAGGTCTTACTACCCGTTAATGCGGATAAATTGGACAATCTTTTTGATGCTGAAACAATCGTGTGACCATTCTGTAACCAATAAGGTCAAATAACGGATTTACTGCCTTATAAAGCCCGTTATATCAACGTCTACATTAAAACGCCCAATTTCCATTTCTACAATTGGGTATTTGGATTAACTGGAATAAAGGTTGCCAGCTATTAAATGGTGCCTCATAAAATTTAAGTAATTGAATATTATGAATATTTGAGGTGTAACGATGCATATAGTATTTATTGAATCAGATGTAAATATGCTATTGGATAACTATAACGATATTTGCCAAGAAAAGAGGAGTAGTTATGGACAGACTAAAGAGCCTTGATGAAATTTACATTATGAACCGACCAGAAAAGGACAAACTGTTTATAGAAATTCAAGCACATCTTCAGGCGAAATATCCAGAAAAGAAAATGACCGTAACAAAAACTTTGCAATACCTTCTTGCTGATAGTTTTGCTTCCGGGTAATTACATAATGTGGAAGCTCGTCAACTAAAAGTAACATTATGAATCTATTCCTACAGGAAATAGGTACGAATTACACTTGGCTTACTACTTCATTTATCAAGTTCCGCAAAATTTCACACCTTTCAAAAAGCGGTTAAATTAATTCAGAGCAATCCAAATAGGTCAAATAATTGTCGGAGGTACCAGGGGCAAATAATCCATTTGATCAGAGAAGGTAGACATCGCCAATGAGCTTGGAGTTCACCTTGGTGAGAGGAAAACGTTCTGTCGGCGGAGAAATAACGAAAGTAATGATTGCAATGGCAGAACAGCTACCTAAGTAGTCAACAAATGGCAATAACGTTGTTTATAGACAAAGAGACCCAATTTCGGGTCTCTTGTTTTAGCGAATCACTTTTTTCTCATCCTTTATTTAGGTAAAATAACAATCGCATCACCAATAGGACGTTCACCTGCCGCATCGGATGTACGATTCACCAATTTGGAGCCTAATGTCATGGTCGTAGAACCCCCACCATCTAGGTTTACTGCATCAACCGCCCCGAGAGATTTCATGAGACGAGCACTCTCTTTAAAATTGGCTCCAACACTATAAAATGGCTGACGTCCGTCAATTGTAACCAAGAGAATTTCCCCTTCATCGGTGATCCCTGCAAGAGTTCGTGGATTTCTACGCTCTCCAAATTTATAGTAGAATTCTGGATTTTCGCTCCAATGGAACCCTTCCTCTAATGCATTTATCTTTTCTTTACCGTCACGTAGCAATCGCGGCCCACCATTGACAATACTAATTTTCGACACCGCCTTCAACGGTTGTTTATCCGCGAGAATTCGGGTATTCATTTTCAGTTTTGCACCTAGCTTCGCATGAGCCAAAAGCCAATTAGCGGCATCGCCTGTACCTGCTAGGACGGATCCTTTAAGCGGAATGAGGCTGCCTCTGCTTTTCCGTACTTCTGTAACTTCACCCTTTGAATTTAAATTAACTTCCACTCCATCCCCTGGATCAGTTGTAACTCCAAAGGAAGATGTGAATTGAATAAGTTCCCCAGAATCCGTACATGTGAAATCATGCTTTGCAAAGTCAAAATTATCACCAATCCCTCCACAACCACGGATCAAGCCAGGTTTACGGTTTAGGCCATCCAATTCTCTCTTTGCAGCGTCAGATGCCGTAACTGAAAGTTTAGTTTCTACTGAAGCTATCTGTGCCTTATTTCCGGATAAAACGAGGCTTGTCCTGCCATTTACTGCTTCACTAATGAGCTTGCCACCAATCATGGAAGCGCCGGCAAGATCACCTTCTGTACCATCACTCGGACCCATTACAAAATATCCACCGTTTACAGTTGCTATCGCACCAGTACGGGCTGAAATGCTAGTTAATTTTTCCTTCCCGGGTACTATCTTATTTCCCAGTTCAGGTAAAACTTTTCCTTTAAATTTCTTAGGATCGATTTCTAAAATATTCACAACCCAAGGACCCGTAGATTCCCCTCCATCTTCGGCTGAAAAAACAACGCGTGATTTACCATATCCTTTTCCTTTTAATTCATCTCTTAATTTGTTGGCATCTCTCTCTGATTGAAATGAGCCAACACGAACAAGGTACCCAAGCGGACCTTGTTCATGATCGTCGGCAGGCCGTTCTGAAATTTTCTTAACTTTGGACTCGTAACCTTGTGAATCCAGTTGAATTTTCACCTTTTTAGCTTCTTCCTTGGTTTCGTAAAATCCCACATCAATGATAAAGACATCTTTTTCCGAACTGGCCCCACGGATGATATGCGTATGGGTTAAGCCCTGCGTAATCTTTGTTTGATCCCGGGTTTCCGTTAGATTAGAATTCCCTAGAGGAAGAGCTTGTTCCTTCACAGGAGATGCTTGTACAACACTTGATGGTGAACCTAACGTAATTACGGATACAGCTGTTATTGCCATCGCGGAAAATAAACCTTTACTGAAAAGCCTTTGATAAATGTTCATTGAACTTTTCTTCATTTTTGCTACTCCTCCCCCTAATAAACACCTTGTGTTCCGTCGAGTTCATTATCCTAATCTAATGTGTAGAACTTGCTACAGACCAATGAATTTATTGTAAAGAAATGGTATGAAATAATTAAAGTTTTAGTCCACCAATTATCCACATGCTTGATGTCTTCGCCAAATTCATCTCCTCCTATTTCAAATAAATCCATAATCGGTATAAAGTCATCACGTTACCATTTCCCTTCCACTCTGACACTAATTTGCGCCATACGGTTTCCGAAATGATGATTTTCCTTACCTCTCATTAGATTGCTTGGATTTACGCCTAGTCCAGATTGCAATATTCGTAATAGGATAACCAATAGGTTGCGCTCTCAAACACACTTCCCCCTATTGCATTTCCCTAGAAACACAGGAATAAAATTTGAAAGAATGTCATCCCAGCTATATTAATAGAAACAGACATATATTTCCGATAGCAGCTCCCCAACAGCAATGATAATTAATGATTAATAAGGACTAATGGAAAAAAACATCCCCAAAAAATGTGCCGAAGATCCCCCATTCTTTCGGTTTCGGCTATCACTCTAATATCCAAAAGATAGCCCAATGATATATGCCCCTGCAAAAAAACAAGAATAAATATACTGCGAAGGGGGCGCCGAAGAGGCTCCCGGACCGCCCGCGGAAAGCGAGTGCCCTACGTTCCAATCAAAGTTCAAATTTTACAAATTCTCAAAAAAACTGTAGACACACTCAATTATTTATTGAGTGTGTCTACAGTTTTTTTGAGGCTGATCTAGTAAGATCAGCCCTGCGTCTATGAACATTAGTTTGTAGGCAAAATATTGCTTAATTCTGTTCTAGGTCAATAGGTAAAACTGGCGGTAAAAGTGATGCCCGTTATTGCAAAGGTATACCCCATCTGGTTATCAACTAGGACGGGCAAACATCCCCTTATACCCAACAAGGCCTATTGGCAGTTAAATAAGGCTACGGAAATCGCTGGAGTGTCACATGTCGGAAACCATACCTAATTTGCATATCAGCACATTTAATCCAGATAAAACGATACTGGCTTGAAGATTATTTGGTGAAACACGAAGATAATATAGTTACTCCCTTGTTTTGAAAAAACTATAGAGCATACTCATGTAAATTCCTCCCTAACCAGCTCCAGTTTTTCACCCTTGGTTATGTATTGTATTATTAGAAAACCATATATTTTAGGTACTTTACCTAAATAGAACCTGGTACTTCAGTTTCAATGATTTTCACATCGTATATTCCTGCTTCCGGTCTTCCGAGTGACATACGACAGGCAATTTCATCTTCCAGCATATCAATTAACAATTCAAGCATCTTTTTTGTACCTTCTGGCCCAACATTCGTCTGTTCACGTCGTCTTTCAACCCAGCCACTAATTAAAAAATTGGCATATCCCAAATAGTCTACATAAAAGGATAGAAAATCTCTTTAAAGTGAATAAGAAGTGAAGTAATGAAAAATCAAGGTATGCTTCATTCTCTATTGAAGAAATTTCACAAAATTAGATACCCCTATTTTATTAAAACGCTTGTTTTTTCTGACTAGCCATAGATTTCTTGTTATATCTATTCTGGAAATACCCACTTCCCGCAAAAAACCTTGATCCAATTCCCTGGCCACTGTTAACCTTGGCAGAATACTGATTCCAAGTCCAGATTCAACCGCACTTTTTATCGCTTGTGTACTCCCAATCTCCATGTAGCTTTCTATTTTTTCTAAAACCCCGTGCTCTCTTAACATGTTTTCTACGATAAGTCGTGTCCCTGAAATGGATTCACGCCAGATCATCCTTTCATTTCCCAATTCCTCTACCTGGATTTCTTTTCTGTCTTTCCATGGGTGGTCTGATGGACAAACCAATATCAATTCGTCATCGGCGAACTTCTCCACAATAAAATCGGTATTTTCTACAAGTCCTTCCACCAAGGCCAAATCAATGACATCGTTTGATAAATCCTCTAGAACTCGGGGGGTATTTTTTATCGTTAATGTTACTTTTACTTCAGGCTGTTGTTTTTTAAATTTCCCAAGCAAGCTCGGCAACAAATACTCGCCGATAGTCAAGGATGCACCTACTATAAGGTTTGTATTGTACGCGCCCGTTGATTGCTGAATCACTTCCTTTGAATGGTTGAAGTCATTCACAATGGCTTTTGCAAAAGGGTATAACAACTTTCCTGCTTCTGTCACTCTCAGCCTCCCTTCCTCACGGTCGAATAACAAAGTGCTATAAAAATTTTCCAATTGGTGAATCTGTCTTGTTACCGCGGGTTGTGATAAGAAGCTTAACCTCGCTGCCTGGCTTATACTTCCTTCATCCACTACTAAACAAAACATTCTTAGATTTTCTAGTTTCAAGAAACCGACCTCCATGTCATTAAATAGTTTAATAAAATGATAGCATCATATAGGTAAATGGTGAAATGGAAAAACAGCGCTATATTTCCTGAACAGGTGCGCCTATTCAATTATTGGTGAAATTCTATATAAAACGGATAAATCTTCTGGGTATAACGTTTTGTTATACCCAATGATTTAGTTGCAATTTACCCATTCCTTTTTCTTTGATATGTTAATTATAAGATTTATATAAAGCAGCAAAAGGGGAGTGACTGATGACAATGACTGGACAATGGAAAACACTGTTCCAATTATTTTGGACCTTTTTTAAAATAGCACCTGTCACATTCGGAGGCGGGTTCGCGATGATCCCTTTAATCGAAAAAGAGGTAGTGGAGAAGAGAAAATGGCTGAAAAGCGAAGAAGTTACAGATGTTTTTGCGTTATCTCAGTCCGTACCGGGAGCTGTCGCTATTAACTCCGCCACCTTTATCGGCCATCGAATTGCCGGAATGAAGGGCGCAATGGCAGCCATGATTGGTGTATCATTTCCTACCTTTATAATTGTTCTACTCCTCGGCATTTTGTATTTTTTCATTCAGGATAATCCAAAGATAGAATCCGCATTTATCTCGATTAGAGCTTCCATAGTAGCCATCATCGCCTATGCGGCTATCAAGATAGGAAAAACAGCTATTGTTGACAAATCAACATTCGGCATATTTATAGTAGGGATTCCAGTCCTTTTCTTCATTCACCCGGTTTTAGCTATATTATCAGGAGCGATAGCAGGCATTGTGACCATCTCTGTTAAGAGGAAATTAGGTTACAAAATCAACATGGACCGAAAAGAAAAGAAAGAAGAAGAAAATGATTTCGAATATTTCATGGGTGAAGGCATATAGGTCCATGAAAGGTGGACGATATTTCCCTGAAATGTATCGGTATAAACTGTTAAACTAATTTTCAAGAAAGCGTGGGATATAGAATGATGGAATTATGGGAGTTGTTTAGCACCTTCTTTATTATCGGCTTTGTATCATTCGGAGGGGGATACGCCATGATTCCCGTAATAGGATCTGAAGTCTCACAGCATGGATGGATGACGACGCAACAATTTACCGATGTAATCGCTATTGCCGGCATGTCCCCAGGTCCTATCACCATCAATAGTGCCATTCTCGTTGGCTATTCGACTGCTGGATTAGCAGGATCCATATCATCCGCTCTCGGAATCTTGCTTCCTGCTATTATACTCGTAATCGTTATAGCCACCTTCTTCAACAAATTAAATCATTATCAAGTTGTTCAATCGATGTTTTATGGATTAAGACCCATTGTCACTAGTTTAATCCTCTTTGCAGCAATCAGTTTTGCCATTTCCAATCATATGATTGCTCTATACTTTTCGTGGCATTCGATAAGCTTATTACTCGTCTTTGGGTTATCGTTATTCTCCCTGTTGAAATTACGCTGGCATCCAGCCTATGTCATTATTCTTTCTGGTTTAGTTGGTGTTGTCCTCTATTCCTAACTACTCATTCTATTTCTATAAGACTTGTACCAAAATCTAACCTTTGTAAATCCGCATTTTCCTGACGCAACTCGGGTCCAATCAGGAAAATGGTTTATCTGAACTATAAGAATCAGGTGTATTAAAAGTAATCTAAGAAAAAAAAGTAAAATGGAATTTATGAATTTGGACGATTTTGTTCCTTCTACTCACATTCTTCGTCTAATTACTGAAAACTAAAAAATCAACCAATTTCTCTTTTATATATGAGAAAATGGAAAAATATTATTCGCATCGCGGACGCAAATCTTAAGACCAGATTCTTTCATTGGTTATTTATTAAATGTTCAGTCTGAACGTGAACTTGAACAGAAAGTGATTTTAAATATTGTTAATCGTTGGTTTCTGGGACTAGATCTATCTGAATTGTATACCTGACCACTCGACTTTTAGCAAAAAACCGACGCAGAAGGTTTAAGGAAAGTAATCTATTTCAAGAGATCATCGATCAATATTATTACACTTTGTATAGAGAAAGGATTAGTCACTGGGGAGATCATTATATTCCTGTTGCAGTATGCACGGTTGTTTTTGACTGTTACTTTTTTATTTGGGCATCATTATTTTAGAATTAATTGTCGTTTAACGCTTTAAAATTAAACACTTTATTATCAGAGGTCCCAGGCAAAGGTATGGTTAAATAACGTTTATTTTGTAATATCAGAGGTTAAATTCCCCAGCATTCCCCTCTTTATTATCACACGAAATATCTGATACAACTTCTATCTTAAAGTATGACTCACCATCTGGTTCTCTGAAGTCGGTCAGACTTGATATTACAAGCACATCGTCTTCAAGGTTGTTGATAAACCCTTGCACATTATCATCTTCAAAAAGTACGACTTTAATAACAAAGTTATTTTTTGTGCAAACTTAAGAAAACCTAAAAGCATGTCTTTATTTTCACATCGAATGTAATGTGACTTTGCTTTTATACATCACTATTGGTGAAACATTAGCAAACACCACTTGCTGATCTGAACCTTAAGAACTTTAGCGACAGCAAATACAGATAAGTCATCTAAGGTGTATAACTCAATCAATTTTAGTGTTTTTCCATCAACTTTTGCAACTGACTTTTCATAAAACCCCTCTTTCTTTAAAAGATAATATAATAGAAAATAAACTCAGGGTAAATCTGTCCGTTCGCATGACCGCCCATTAGACGACCAAGATAAAAAGAGGTAAAATATATTCTACCCCCAGATTTATACAAAATTTAATTTTTATTTTGGTTATTTTTAAACATCGTATTTACAAAGCTTATATTATAAATACTTATCCCCTTTAGATCCCTCAAATAATGGACTTAATAATGTTTTGTCTATAATATCCCTTATATTTAACGAATTGCTTATATTATTTAAAGTTCTATATAATTTACTTAGTGGGGGATTTTTACATATAATTCTTTACCACTTTATTTCTTATCACTTTTATTTCTGCAAATTTAATTTAGTTAAGACACGTTTTTTTAAAATAACTCTTTTTGTTATTAACCTATATAAATAACAAGAAGGATACATAAAAATTATGAAGATTAAGATGGAATACAGGGAAGGAATAAAGAAAATACCACGATTAGAAAGATTAAATATACCATCCTGGATTTCTTTCCTTTACCTTGAATATTGAAGAGTAGCCAGTACTCCTATTATTAAACTACGATACGGGCAAAATGCCGAGGAATATCGCTACGTTATGAATATTATGATTCGAGTTAATTTTAATCGTAAAATGCAAAAACGTGGTCAAAACCCTACTCCGACAATAGATACACTAGTCCGTATCCACGCTAAATGCCGCTGTGCAAATTTTACACTATCACCTGCTCCTTCTTACATTTATTTAATGCTTCTATAAATGGTAACCCTTCCCCTATTCTTTTCTTGAAAGTCTCGTATTCTGTGAACGTAACTGTTAAGTGCCTTTAAAACAATAAATTCTCCCGGCTTGATGTTATTGGTTTACTAAATACTCTATTATCGCTTGAAATGCGTCTATTCCCTCTGGATTAGGAGAATGATTGGAAGATAATTTTACAATCACTGTACCACCCTTTGGGGCAATGTGTATTTGCTGATCGAACTTCCCTCGAGCTGAATATCCTCCATATCGATCATGGCTAACCCACCATTTATTATAATAAGAAAATCCTGAAAGAAAATGATGGCTGCTTTCCGCAAGATATTTTTGATTCCCACCTTTTTGAATATCCCTAATCAAATGTTCCGGAATGATTTGTTGGCCATTGTAGTAGCCATTGTTGCGCATCATTTCGCCAAATCGTGCCAAATCACGCAATGTAGCCCGCATACCGCCGCTGGCTATATCCGTACCGATTTGATCCAAGTGCATCAAGGCGTTTTCTTCTACCCCCAATTTAGACCAGATGAATTCTTGTATTAATTCTGCTAAGTTTTTCCCTGTCAAACGTTTGACAATCCATCCCAATGTTTCTGTTTGTCCGTTTTCATACTTAAATACAGTACCAGGTAGTTTATCTTTTTTACTCGATATCATAAATTCGTATAGGTTTTCCGGCCCATTATAGTTATCAGGTTTTGGCATTGAACCGGATGCAATGAAAATCGGTGTCCCCCGGCCTATCCCCATTGGCGTGTCAGCTTCCATATATTTCACAGGAACTTGCATATCTAGCAATTGCTGAATAGTTCCCTCACCAAGTCCTGTTCCTTCTAACTCGGGAATGTAGAATGAAGCTTTTTTATTTAAATCCAATACTCCTTCATCAGAAAGCAAACTAACAATCAAGCCGACAAATGATTTTGTCGCGGAGTTCAATGCATGCGGCTGATATGATTTATATCCATTAAAATAGTTCTCGTATAAAACTTCTCCTTTATGCATCACTAAAAAAGCATCTGTGTTCGTTCGCTCAAGATACGCTAAAACACTTTCAGCATTGGTAACGTTTATCTTTGCTAAATCTAATGAATCTTTAGCATATGATAACGGGATGGGCATATGGTTTCCTCTCCAGATAATACGGCTGGAGCTCAGTTCACCGCTATGACAATACCCTTGCAAATTTTTTTTTGAAGTAAACCAATTATCCTTCGTCACGATATCGTCTGAATTTGGTGGAAAAACTTTCATTTCATTCGTTGTAATGGACTGCATGACAATCCCTCCTGCTTTTTTATTTCGTTAAAAAGAATGCTCTATAAGCACATCTTCTTTTGTTTCTTTGTCTTTATTTTTAATCGTTAGTGATGGAATTGCCCCTGCCACTGCAGCAGTGATTAAAAACCAGGAAGCCGCATCGTATGAACCGTTGAGAAGAGTAAGAACAAACCCAATGACAACGGGAGAAATCCCTCCTGCAATTTGCCCGCCAAAACTGACAAGCCCTGTCACAGAGCCAGTTAATTCCTTTGGTGAGTATTTAATGACCATCGTGTAAAGGGATGTTCCGATAAACGCGATTGAAATCGCATTAAAGGTCATATAAACAATCACAAGGGTAACAGACGTTGCATTAAACATCATATAAAGAAAGACACCCGAAGATAAGGATCCTGCTACTGCCAGGTATTTTTCTCTTCCAGTCATATATTTATCTAAAATCCAGCCGTTCACATTAAACATAAGAAAAGAAGCTAGATAAGGAATGGACATCAAGGCACTTACTGACAACAAGTCTAACCCTTTACTTACCAAATAAGAAGGCATCCAGGAAATCATACCCCAATTCACGATATTGGAAAAAAATTTAGTAAAGAAGATCTTCCAAAAATTATTTGTTTTAAATACCTTTTTATAAGAAACCTTCTTTTGATTCTGCTTTTCGTTATTGCTTTGTACATCTGCCGGAGATTTTAGATAGACCCAAAATGCCCATGCGATTAAAACACCTATAATCCCAATGCTGACAAACATCGATCTCCATCCAAGGGAAACCACTAAAACCCCTATCGCAACGGAACCAATCGCACCACCGAACGTTTGTGCAGATAGAAAGAATGAACTTGCTCTCCCTCTTTCATTTTCGGGAAAGTTATCGGAAATCGATCGTATACTGGCAGGAAAAACACTACCTTCCCCGATACCAAACAGGAAACGAAACAAAAGTAGTGATGCAAATGACCAAGCAAAACTCGTAAAAGTAGTAAAAAGCGAAAAAGCTAAGATGGAAAGGACTAACACTTTTCTTGAACCGTACTTATCTGTAAGCCACCCTCCTAATAGGTGCATGAAGGCGAAGCTGAAAAAGAAAATACTTAATACCAAACCTGATTCAAAAGAGTTAAGCTGTAGTTCTTTCTGAATTGGAATGATGGCTACGTTAATCGACGCTTTATCAATGTAACTTAATGTCATTCCGATAAATAGAAGAATGATAATAATAGTTTTACGCTTTTTATTGGTCGCATATGCATGCATTCCATTCGCCCCCTTTCGCAGTATGAATCAACACTGTTAGCAGTAATCATTACTATACTTAACCAATATTAAAAACATGAAATGGAAGGGCTTTCATTTTATTGTAAAATATCTTATTAAAAAAATACTGATAGAAGTCTTGGCAAGGGACATATTTGGTATGTCCTTTGCCTGTTGATGTCTTACTAATTTACCAGACGTTCTGTCCCTTCCCAGAAAGGTTTTTTCAGCTCTTTCTTGTCTATCTTCCCTACCATTGTTAGAGGTAATGACGTCTCAAAATAGATTTCTTTTGGAAGCATATAGACAGAAGTTCGTTCTTTACAGAACTCCATTAACTCTTCCTTAGAGCAGTTTTCACCCTCACGAAGCACCGCAAATATACAGACCGCTTCTCCCCATTCATTATGTGGTATGCCAATGCATGCGCTCATCGCAACTGCAGGGTGCTGATTGATAAGCCTCTCCACTTCAGCGGGATATACATTGAAACCGCCAGAAATGATCATATCCTTTTTCCGTTCGATAATATGAAGAAAACCATGCTTATCCAGTTTCCCGATATCTCCCGTATAAAACCAACCATCACGATATGCCGCTTCGATAAGATCGGGTCTTTTGTAATAACCGACAGAGACAGAAGGGGTTTTGACAGCAATTTCCCCTGGATGCAGTGGTTCTACGTCATGTCCATTATCGTCAATCAAGCGAATTTGGGTTAGCATACACGGTTTTCCGCAGCTCTTTAACACGTCTGGATTGTTCTCGTACGCCCAGAGATGATCACTTTTTGTGAGTCTGGCAATTAAAATACTGCATTCTGTCATTCCATACTGCTGCCTTAGAATAGGTCCAAAAATCGTAAATGCTTCTTTTAGACGTTCTGTAGAGATGGGGGATGAACCATAATTCATATTACGCAATGAGCTCACGTTGTAGGTTTTTTTCTTTGCCTCATCAATCAAGCGGTAAATAATGGTTGGAACAACAAAAGTACTTGTAATCCGCGCTGCTTGTACGGTCTGCAAAAACACTTCTGGATGAAACGCCTTCATGATATAGACATGGCAGCCGGATACTAATGACCGCTGCAGCAGTACACCTGCAGCATGAATAAGCGGCGTACAAAGCAGTACCTTGTCTTGATCATCGTACGGATATTCCATGCATGAAGCCATGAGTGAGGCTCCAAAGCCTTGTTGAGAATGCATCACCCCTTTTGGTGTGCCTGTTGTACCACCGGTGTACGATATGGTTGCTAAATCATCCAATGAGGCAACAGGGAATGTCAAGCTGCCTTTTTTAACATCCAAATCAACAGAATAGAATTCTTCTGGGTATTCAACACCAAAGCCTGTAAGACCAATAACCGTTACACTGTTTTTATCTGCCTCTTTTTGATAGTCAAGTACAGACTCTACATGTTTCTGGGTTGCCATAATAACCATTTGGGGCTCGGCATCTCTCAAGATAAACTCGATTTCTCTAACGCCCAGCTTATCATTTAACGGGATGACTGTTGCCCCGCATCGACTTACAGCAAGATTATATACAACATTTTCAATACTATTTGGGATCAGTATCGCAACATGGGTTCCGATTTGTACGCCATGCCGAATTAACTGGTTCGCTGCCGTCTCCGCCTTATCCAGTAATTCCCTGTAAGTGATGGTTTCATTTGTATCTATACAAGTAAGGGCCGGCTGGTAATCAAATTTGTTCATACTATTGAACAGAAAAGCCTGATAGGTTAAAGTATCCATGAATAATTCCTCTCCCTAGTAAAATACGAAAGTTAGTGTAAAATATAGTTCTTTTCAATTTGAAACTTCGAATTTTTCCAAATGTATAGTTGACACAATAATCCTTTTTTCATAATTTCTTCAGCAGTTCTTTGGCAATCATGTTTTTCTGAATTTCAGATGTACCAGTCAGAATTCTAAACAGCCGTACGTCCCTGTACATTTTCTCGACAGGGTGTCCTTTCATTAACCCTTGCCCGCCAAAGATTTGAACAGCCTTGTCGGCAACTCGATTAGCAACCTCAGAGGAATACAGTTTAACCATGGATGAAGCTCCTCTCACCTCTTCACCATGATCAATCTTTTCGATGACATCGTAGAGCATGCAACGTGCGGCGTATATTTCAGTCGCCATTTCCGCTAACATATGTTGAATCGCTTGAAAATCTCCAATTGGTCTACCGAACTGGACCCGCTGTTTGGCATGATCGATAGATAAGTCTAATAGCCGTTGGGCAACGCCAAGGTAGGTAGCCCCCCAAGAAGCCCGATTTTCATTTATTCTGCTGAGTCCCAGCATCAACCCTTTGCCCGGTTGACCGAGAATATTGGTAGATGGGACTCGGCATTGATTAAAGATTAGCTCGGCCGTGCTCCGTTCACCGGAAATTGGAACTTGAATGTTTCCTAATTCAAAACCTGACCTCCCCTCTGATTGTTTCTCTACAATAAAAGCAGTAACTCTTTCACCATCTGCCTCCACAATCTCTTTCGCCATCACAATGGCCCAATCTGCATAAGGGGCAGCGCTAATAAAATGCTTTTTACCATGTAAAATGTAGTCATCACCTTCGCGTACTGCCGTAGTTTGAATGGCATGGGCATCTGATCCCGCCCCGGGTTCTGACAATGCAAAACAACATCCCGCTTCTGCATTAATTACCGGCATTACATACCTTGTTATTTGATCCGGAGTAAAAATTTTTAACATCTGGCCAATCCTTAATGGTCCACCTATTTCCCCTAATACGTGCCCCCATAAAGCCGCCCCTGATTTTGCTAGTTCCTCCTTTAAGACACATAGCCCTTTCAGGCTAAGTGCTTGCCCGCCTGCCTCTTTTGGAAGGCTGATGCCGTAAAACCCGAGCTCCTTCGCTCGCTTTCTTACCCATTTGATCTGTTCCATCGGAATCTCTTTTTCTGAGTCAATTTCGTGTTCTCTTTCAAACGGTAACAACTCATTGTGAATGAAATGAAGCAGCCTATCCCTTAAATGTTCTATATTCTCGATTTGTACTGTTTCCTGCATACTTTACTCCTTTCCAATCCCTGCTTTTAAAAGTGATTTCAATTATTCTCATGGTTATTCGAATAGTTTTAATATTCATAATTTTATTTTATATATGGTTGACAATAAAGTAAAATAGCTATATATCATATATACTTGAACCAAATTCATATAAAGGAGGGAATGTTGTGCATCTAGAACAATTAAAATATATTGTTGAAGTAGCTAAAACACGTTCTATTTCCATTGCTGCACAAAATCTTCACGTTTCACAATCTACCATTAGTAAGGCGATTACCAATTTAGAACAGGAATTAAGCATACATTTGTTTACACGTTCACGGTTAGGCGCCCAGCCGACAACTGAGGGTAAAAACATCATTAAAAAAGCCTATGAAATTGTCGTGAAGATTGAAGAAATACAAGAAGAAGCGCAAGAGCAAACATCCTTAATAAACGGAGAATTAAATATATCGGCCAGCCCCAGCTTATTCATGCCGATTTTACTCAAAGCGTTAGCAAACTTTAAAAAGGACTATCCTAACTTCCGTATAGTCATGACCGAAAAAAAGTCACCAAATATTATTGAAGATGTTTCCCAAGGGAAGATTGACATTGGATTAGCCATGCTTGATGAAATAGATTGGAATGCACATGAAGAGCTGGTTTTTGAATCCTTATTAGAAGGGAAAATCATGGTGTGTGTCAGCAAACATTCTCCATTCGCATTCAGTGATCATATAACTCCTGAGGAGCTAATTAATGAAACAGTAGTGATGTATGATGGGGTAATATGGAAAGATTCCATCTCTATATTTATGAATAGATACGGGCCGATGAATATTTTATTTGCTTCTAACAATACCGAAGTCATCAAAAAAGCGGTTTCAGAAGGATTAGCGATAAGTTTTTTGATGGATATAGCACTAAAAGATGACCATTATGTAAAAAGTGGAGAAATTATCCCAATATCATTAATAAACTTCGAATCCAACCACCGATCCTTCGGATGGGTACGGTCAAAGAAAAAACATTTTTCTTTAGCAGCCAGAGAGTTTTTAAAATACCTCAAATTACATATCTCCAAATTAGAATGAGGTTTACCATTACTTCGGCAATTCTATCTAGAAATTGAATGAAAGTTTCAAGAACAATACGCTACTAAGGACTATTGATGATTATTTAATAACATATATCACTTTGGAAAATTGCCTTTGAAACAGAAGGATTTGATACCCTACAATTAAAGAAAAAGGGACGTCAATCTATGAAAAATGACAATCAAAAAACATCGGAAAAACAAGTGCCAGCTGAAGGGTCCATTGAAGCACTCCCAAACGGAATTAGAACGTTTACGGATGGAGAATGCATATTATTTAAAAAAGCTTAATGTCTAATTTCAAAACAAGGAACAATCACAAGACAAAGCATAAAGAATTAAATATAAATATACTAAGAAAAAAACTTGTAGAAACTGTCATTAAGAAGGGGCTAAATCATCAGGAAAAACTGAAACATAGTTTAAGGCTAGACAAGTTGATTTTTAAGCAATCACTAATAAGCACGCAATAAATATAGATTTACCAAACCCAGCAATCATTGAAAAATCTTCACTATCGAACGATTTATCATTTTTTCCGTACCCTTTATGACCAGTAGGTGACGACGGGGGAATGACAATGCCCAGTGGATTCTATGACATCTTACGTTAGTGAAAAGGCGTTCCTGCTTATTACAGAAACGCACCCGTTATACAAGTCCTTGTATTTTCCCCTTCATTCTTTCAATGAATGGAGAACAATTTCGTGGGGATACTTCTGTTTGATATAGCGTATAAGTGCAGTGACAACTTGTGGACCGGATTCTACGAGTCTACCTTGTTCAAATGCAGTGAAGTTATCTCCGCCTGAAGCTAAATAATTACTAACCGCTACTTCATATTCATTGTTTGGCTGAATCTCTTGACCCTTCATGTCTTTCAGCGCAACAATGCGGCTGCCAATTGGAGCATTGGGGTCCCAACTATACGTTAAACCAACCGTTTGTAACCTATTTTCATAATCTTTCGTCCACTGCTGTTCTAAAGCAAGTTTTATTTGGTCTCCTGTTAAGATTAACTTACTGACACTATGACCAAAAGGCAAGGCTGTATAAAGGTCTTCTACAGTGATATCCCCTTTTTTAAAATTTTTCCGCATTTCGCCTTGATGGACAAAAGCTATACCTACCCCCATGGCTTCCCGCTCAGATTCTGCAATCATTCGCGCTAATGGGGATTCACCGTTTGCATCTTGATTTCGTGTGATTTCTTCAGGCATTTCTCCTACAATCTGATTAAAATAGCTCCCCAATCTTTTTCGATATTTATTTAGAAGAGCAACCGTTTCTTTATCTGGTTTTATATGATCATGTGAAGTGACAATAATCTTTGCTTGTTTTTTAACAATATTTTTAGTATGTGGGTCAATTTCAAGATTTACTTGAGAAAAAGCTTTCCCATTAGAATAAGCTTGAACGATCAGTTTACCGGCTACAACGGTATTGGCATATTCATGGCTGTGACCGGCAAAAATGACATCGACCTCATCATCGATTTTTGGAGCCATCTCCACTAAAGCTCCACTGGGATTTGCTCCTGTCTGATCTGATTTAGCTGAATCATGTGCCAGTACAACAATTACTTTGATCCCTTTTTCCTTTAAAAGCTTAACGGTTCGGTTAATAACTGAAACTTCATCCGTAATTTCTACTTCTTTTCGATTTTCAGGGGTCACATACAGGTTGGTCTCTTTTGTGACCACACCGATAAATCCAATATTAATTCCGTCAATTTGTTTAATAACATGCGGTGGTAACAAGGGAGTACCCGACTTTCTATCGATGATATTTGCAGAACTGTAAGAAGTATTGGCACCTTGAAAATAACCTGTTTTTTTATTGAATCCTCCATAAATAAGACGTTTCATTTCATTTACGCCTTGGTCTAATTCATGATTTCCAGGTGTCCCGACATCAAAGTGCAGGAGGTTTAAAAATTCAATCGTGGGTTCGTCTTGAAATTGAGAAGAGATTGGAGGACTTCCGCCTACCATATCACCAGCATGAACAAGTAGTGTATTTGGGTTTTCTTGTATATATTTTTTTAAATAGGCAGCCAGGTATTCAGCACCCCCTGCTATGGTTCCTGAAACCCTTTGATACTTGTTTAGTTGGCCGTGAAAATCATTAACGCCTAACAATTGTACTTGAATGTAGTGGTTGGATGTGGAATGATTGGGTGAGAATGCTGTGTTTACATAAGTTACGAATAAGATAAATACCAAGATGAACAAAGAAGATATGACCTGAAATTTTGACAACTTCTGATCCCTCCCTCTAGATGTAAATTTAGGATAACTCTAGAGTTTTATATCCGTATAAAGGGATCGTAATTTTTTGTTATATTTTATATAATAATTGTTAAATTAACCCAGTACATGCATATCTTTTTAAAAAACTCATACGGCTTAACATTTAGAAATATGTTAAGATTTTGACTAGCTTAATTGAAAATAAAAGACAATTCTATTTAAAAAAGCTCCCATATTTCTTCCATTAACCCGCTAGTGAAAAAACGTTGCTGCTAATTACAGAAACGCACCCGTTAGCCATCCATAAAGCAAAAAACCGGCGCTTCACCACAGAGAATGAAATTAGGATTTCTGTGTCCATTCTGATAATGGTTACAGCTAGACACTGCAAAAAAATGAAAAAGGCAGTGTCTAGTTTAATATTGCCATTTTTAGGTTTTCACCTGTTTAACTTTCATGGTAGTACAATAAGAAAAAACGAACCTTCGTTATTAGAGATTCATCTATATCGGATTTATTTTAAGATATAAATCTTATAAATACAAAAAAACAGATGTCGCGGCAAAGACGATCAATCACTACTTTTGCAAATTTGAACTAGAATTAAGTAAAACTATTAATCTGTTTCAATACGGAAGCCCCCAGGAAAAGACAAAACCTTTTCATGGGGGCTATTTCGTTTTGGTCTCTTATTTTACGTGACGAAATTCCTCTGGTTTTCGGGATAAAGAGTTTGTGCCATCATTTTCCCCTTTTGACTTCTTGGAAGAAAGATAAACTCCAGCGAAAATAATCAGCAGGCCAATAATTACATTAGGAGTAATCGCTTCTCCAAGCAAGACATAGCCCCAAACCATAGCGGTTGCAGGAATAAGGTATGTAACCGTTGCCGCTAACTCTGGGCTGCCATTTTTATTGATGTAGAAATAGATCAGCTGGCCAAGCCCTGAACCAAAGCATCCAAGACCGACGATGGCGAAAATCGTCAGCGGTTCCATCAACATCGCTGGCTTAATCGGCTCCGTTATTAGCATCCCGATCAAACCGATAACGGCACCCGTGAGCAGCGTAAACGTCGTAATGACCAAAACGCCGGTACCGGAAAGAAATCTTTTCGTAAATTGGCCGGCAAATCCGTAACAGGTGGACGCTAACAGCATTGTTCCAATCCCGATGAATTCTTTGCCGAAAAGCTGACCGACTTGAAAATCCATTAATACTAGAATTCCGAAAAAACCGATAAGAATGCCCATCCATTGGCGGGCGGTTAGAACATATGAAAAAATAATAAATCCGATGATCCCCGTCCAGATCGGAGTGGTTGCATTAAGAATCGATGCCGTGCTGCTGTTGATCTCTGTTTCACTTAAAGGAATCAATCCCCATGCCAATCCGCAATTGAAGATTCCGACAACGACCAGTGCTTTCCACGGCAATTTCCAGTTGATTTCCCTGCGCTTCCACCATAAAACGGGAAGCAGAATAGCAGCACCCGCCAAACAGCGGAGAAATACAATCCCCCAAATGCCCGCTGGCGGGAGCAGCCACTTCATAAAAACAAACGATAAACCCCATATCAAACTAAGGCCGATTAAAGCCCCGTATAATCGAAGCATGATGTTCCCCCTTCCTACTTTCTCATTATGGCAAACTTTGATAGGGATTTCATATAAAATCTTGCTATATAAGTTGAACTTGTAATTTTATTTTCTGACAAAATGAGTATTAAACAAACAAAACATATTATTTTTTCCAGACATAGTAAAATCCCCTCCAAGTATGAGTGTATCATCTACAGATAATCTGTAGCCTTTTTACACTGTCTACTTAGAGGGGATAATATCAATTTTCCGGCTATTGGATGCCCCTTTTCATGTTCAAGAATGCAGATATATCAACATTCTTGATTTTTAATTTCAATGGATTTGCCCTTTTAGGACAGCCCCTCCGTTTAATTTACTTAGCTTTCTCCTTTTCTTCGTTTTCGTCTGCCATTAAATCCTTAGCAGAGTGTTTAAATTCTCTAAGTGTGTTACCGAAAGCACGTCCAATTTCAGGCAACTTAGATGGACCGAATACGATTAAAGCAATGATAAGAATGAATATTAATCCTGGTACGCCGATGTTTTGAAACATACTGTCTCCTCCTTAATAAATGATTCTATTTTTATCAACAGCAAAATGTTATAGGATCTTCATTCATTTCTAGTTTTATTTACTACCAACGGTGAATGTTGTTGATGCAACAGCTTCATATCCACTACCATAGAAATAAACCAATTTATACGTTGAACCTTCCTTGTATCTTCCTGGATACATATTGTTCTTTGGATTGTATGTAAACTTACAGGTTCCATCTGTTACTTGAGTGTACATCCACCATATTGCCGCGATTGGTCCCGGTTTATCATTTATTTCATATAAACCTATCCAATCACTTTTTGGAATTCTAGCATTTTCTACCGTAACTTCTACCGTATCTTCTATTCCCTTTAAAACATTTTTGGATAAGCTAATTGTTACTTCTTTTACTACACCGTCCAGCGTTTTCCCTAATACTTTTAAAGAGTTATTACTTATATTTCCGTATGCATCAAGAGCGTGCACTTCAATCCCATATGTTGTGTTTGGCTTCAATTCATCAATTTGCAATTTTAATGGATTTGGTACAGGATCTTTATAGAACTCTGAGAAAGCAAGAAATTCTTTAGCTACTTCATTTGTTTCTACATTTTTTGCTACCACTTTATAGTCATGTACAAGAAGCTTGTCTTTAGCTTGAGTAAACATTATGGCTAAACTGGTAGCAGTCGTTTTTTCATTAACAATGGAAAGCATCGCATCATTTGTAAAGAAAGGTGCCTTTTTGTCTCTATCATCTGTGTATTTAAAATTATGCTTATTAGCAGGATAGCTGATTTCGAATGGCTCACCTGTCCAGTCATTGTTATGAATATCACGGCGTTTAATTATTAGTTTGTTATTATAAACCTCTACAATCAGAGCTTGATTAAGGAAATTGGCCCCTTCTGGTACTTCCCCTTGGATTCTTCCGCTATCAAGCCACAAATAGGCACCCGTTGAAGTCCCAATAGTAGTAAAATCTTTTTGGTGTATGATTCTAGGGTCATCTAACGGATAGTGGGTATGACCAGAAAACGTGACGACTTGGGGATACTCTTTCAAAGTATCGTAAAAAAGATCTCTATTTTGAGAGAAGCCCCATTCGCTTCCATAGATGGTCCCTTTAATAGGCTGATGGTGGAAGACAAAGATCGGTTTTTTCGGATCATCATCATTTGCTATCTTTAATTGGTCACCCATCCATTCAATTTGCTTCACTGAGAAGGTCCCAGATGTGTTGCCATCTTCCGTACCAAGAACAATGAAATGGTAACCTTTGATTACCTTATGATAGAAATGCGATTCCATCCCTGTTTTCTCACAGAACAGTTTTTGAGAATCAGCTGCTGATAAACCATTCCAGTAGTCATGGTTTCCAATAGCAAACATAGAAACTGCTTGAGATTGTTTTCGTGGATTATAAGCTGACATAAACTTATCATATTCCAATTCTGTTCCCAAATCTGTTAAATCTCCAACAACTACAAAAGCATCTTGCTTAGGAGCAACTTTATTTAACTGTTCTAATGTAGTAACAAACTTTTTTAAAAAATCATCGCTCTGACGTTGAATATGAATATCGCTTATAACAGGAAATATTAAATCTGGTTTTTCTCCAAGTGAATGAAAAACGGAAGAGCTAGATGCTGCACTTACAGGTAAACCATTTAACGAGTTTACTATAGTTAAACCTAAAGCCATTCCGGCAATTTTAGTTGTCCCCTCCAAAAATGTCCGTCGATCCATATCCTTTTTAAAAAGATGATCGTTTAACGATTTTCCTTCTTCATGGTTCAATTTATTGTTTTTCATTAATATTACTCCTCTCAAATGATAGATTAGTTAATTTCAATTTCAAGAAACAGAGCACTTAATGATGTAGTATTAAATTGTAATAAAGTACCATCTTTATCAAACAAAGTACCTTTAATCCCACAAAATTAAATCTTTTTACTGACGGACTGTAATTTTTTCCAAATTAGAACGGTTGTTTCCCTACATTAATTAGAAATAAACAACAATTGATTCACACCACCAAACAGCACAAAATATAACATTTTCACATAAATAACCTCTTAAACAAATTAATAATACTCAAAAATTATTGATTTACTGTGATTAACGTGTAAATTATTGTTGTTTTTACCATGAATAGCACGAAATTAAATAATTATACAATTTGCTCTTATGGTAAATTTTGAATGATTTTCAAAAATATTAATAAATCTATTTTTCTACTTGAAATTGAGGGGAAATGGAGAATAAAGGTGATCAGTATATGTATACGAAAAGCAGACGGTCACTTTTCCTGGTTCTGGTGCGAAAGCCTAATTGCAAGTAATCTCTTAATCATGGACATACTGATACTATTACCCTAAAAAAGGTGCGTGCTCAATATGGAAAAGCGAAATTTATGCAAGTGGAAACATTATCATCATGATATAATTTTGCAAACAGGAAGATGGTATCTACGGTACAACTTGAGCTTTCGTGATTTGGTGGAAATGATGGAGGAACGAGGCTTATCCGTTGCTCATACAACGATTATGCGTTGGGTTCATCAGTATGGTCCTGAATTAGATAAACGAATCCGTCATCATCTAAGGCAAACCAATAAACTCTTGGAGAGTCGATGAAACATATATAAAAGTAAAAAGTCAATGGATGTACCTGTATCGTACTGTCGATTCGAAAGGAAATACCATCGATTTTCACCTAAGCAAAACAAGAAACCACAAGGCTGCAAAGCGATTCTTCAAGAAATCTTTGCAGTCTTTTCATATTTCTGAGCCTCGTGTCGTGACACTCGATAAGAATCCAGCTTATCCTATAGCAGTTGAAGAATTGTGAAAAGAAATAAAGTAGGGAAACCACTCTCGTGGCTTCCCCCTTATCAAACCGTACGTGCCCTATTAAGGCATACGGCTTACCTATATGTTATTAATGTTTATCATGAGGATGCGTTCCAGGCATTTTGCATCTTTTGGAGTCGGTGAGGAGTATATTTGATAAGTCTATGAGCTCTTTATCTGCCTTTAATTGTAGTTTCCAATCTCTCACTTTTTGCCGGATTGATTTCTTAAAATTTATTACTGATGGCGGGTGTGAAATTCACAAAAAGTTTTCCCCACCTATTTTTCGACAGCCTTGGTCTGAACGTGTATCCTAGAAAATCAAACGCTATGTTTTCATGGTTTTCTTTTCTATCTGCATCCTTACAATATACAATTTTCGTTTTTGCTGGATGTAGTTCAAGTTTACATTCTTTCATTCTCTTGTTAAGCGATTCAAGCAAATTCTTCGCTTCTTCCTCTGTCTTGCAGTGGATGACTGCGTCATCTGCATATCTAGCGAACGGATTGTTTGGATGATAAATAGCCATCCATTTATCGAACGTGTAATGTAGAAATAAATTTGCTAATACAGGGCTTATGACACCACCTTAAAATTGCTCTGTCTTCTAATTCATATGAAAGTTGCTGCAAGTGTTCATTCATGAAGGCATCCCCTTTTTCATTTTCAAAAATGAGCACGCAAACAATAGATGGACGCAATTCATCTAAGGAATTGCTAACGCTTTTTATCATTTGTTCCTTTATCAACACTTCGGTCATTTTGGTCAGTAAAAACCCTAATGACTTACATTCTTTTGGATCTTCGGATATGCCGATAAAGTGCGGTACATATTAGTCATGTACAATATGTACCGCACTTCATTTTAAAAGTTTTTTCAGTTTTGGTCTTAATAACGTATACTTTCTGCGTTTTGTTGGTCGGACCCCTTTTTAATCGGTATATTTTTTGAAGCTAAACTTACAATAATGGTTATTACAATATTTATAAATAATGCTATTGCTCCTGTACTAATGTCGTTAATAGTGTGTGGGACTGTTGGAAAAAAGGTTGCGATTTTTATATTGAAAATCGTAGCATACAATACAATGAGCACTCCTGTAATAATTCCTGTCATTGCGCCATATTTATTAATATAATTTTTTGGGGAAAAGCTAAGGAATAATGCAGGTGCCAATTGTGCGATAAGACTGTATGACATGATGTTTAACAGTGCAAGTGCTGCCCCGCCAGATACGGTGAAGATTAAAGCAGTCAAAGAAAGGATAATGATGAATATTTTTGAGGCTACTAATTGTTGTTTTTCGGTAGATTTTGGAAAAATGACATTGTAAACACCTTTTGTTAAGCCAACAGATGCAGACAATAACATAACAGATGCTGGTACTAAAGCCGTTAGTAAACCAGCTGCTCCAACTATTCCAATGACCCAAGGATCAAATGTTTGAATAGATAATCTTAAAAGAGAAAGATCTCCATCAGCTCCTTGTAAACCAGGGATTTTTACGATAGCTGAAAAGCCAATAAAAAAAACAAACAGTAATAATATGGTATATAAAGGTAGGGTAATTGCATTTTTGCGAAGTGATTTTTCACCATTTGCTGAGAAAACCACTGAGAAAGAAGTCGGTAATAAATAAAAAGATATTGCATTTAAAAGGATGGTAGAGATAAACCACGGTATACTTAGTCCCTGATTGGCTAACGTTAACAATTCAGGTTTAACATCCTGAACAGACTTAAACATTTGCTGAATTCCGCCAAAATAGTGGAAAGGGATGTATATACCTAAAAAAATAACTACTCCCAAAATCATAATATCTTTAAGCACAGCTGTCCAAGCTGAGCCATGAATACCAGAGAATATTACATATGTTGTAATAACTATTGCACCTATAACACTTGCAACTACAGGTGAAATAGCTCCGTAAGAAGCTTCTGAAACAATGATCCCTAACCCTTTCATTTGTATACAAATATATGGTACAATCGCTAAACTTCCCACAATAGCTACTATAATCCCCATTGCACGACTATCGTATTTAGATGCAAAATAGTCAGGTTGTGAAAGAATTCCATGTTCTTTACCGTATCTCCAAATCTTAGGTGCAATCCAATAAGATATGATATATGCTAGAAATATATACGTTGGCACATAATATGCAGCAGCACCTTTGGAATACGTCCAGCCACTTGCGCCTAAAAAAGTAAAAGTCGTATAAACCTCTCCAGCTATTAATAGAAATAAGAACAAGCTTCCAAATCCTCTGCCACCTACTGAAAATTGCTGCAAATTCATATCTTTTCCTCTTCTTGCTGCTATCCCTATATAAAGAGCTAGGATTAAGAAAATGAAAATAATAAATAATGATATATTCATTCTGTCTCACTCCCTTGATTATCAGGATCAAGCATATAAACAATGGTTAAAATAATCGAGGAAAGTACCATCCAAAATACAATCCAAAATAAAAGAAAAGGCATTCCTAACACGTAAGGCTCAATTTTATTTGCAAAGGGCAAGAATCCTATACACCCTATAAAAGGGATTAAGAGTAAGAGTTTAATATATTTCAAAACCTGCTCGACCTCCTATTTCATAGTTTGAATTTTTATGGATTAAGAGCAAATATCATAAAAGGATTTGTTAATAGAATAATGGAATTGTATTGAAACTCCTTTTATTAACAAATCCTTTTGCTTAGATCTAATTTTTCTTTATTAAATCACTCTCCTTTTGATAGACAATTTCTCCATCAATAATCGCTGTCTCCACTTTCAAATCCTTAATACGGTCTGGTTCAGCTTTTAAAATACTGTCATTTAATATAACTAAATCAGCTAATTTCCCTACCTCTAGGCTACCTTTTATATCTTCTTCAAAGCTTGCATAAGCCCCATTCCATGTGTAAAGTTTAATAGCTTCTAGTACACTAATGGATTGATTAGTGCCAATTTCGGCTCCAAATTGGCTTTTTCTATTAACTGCAGTATGAATTCCTAATAAAGGGTTATAATCAGTAACCGGTGCATCTGAACTACCCGCTGCAACAATATCTTTATCTATATAATCACGAGCAGCGTACATATAATTAACACGTTCGCCATAATTGTGAACATATATCTCGCCATATTCATATGGAAATGGTGGGTTTGGAATAGGGATGACTTCAAGTTGTTTCATTCTTTCTTGTAAATCTGGGGTTGAAATCCCTGCATGCTCGATTCGATGACGGTGATTTTTCCTTGGAGCTTCTTTTAACGCTCTTTCTACGCAATTTAAATACATTTCAATGGCTTTATCACCTTGAGCGTGTACGGTAATTTGATAGCCTTTTTTATGTGCTTCACCTAGAACTTTGTATATTTCTTCCTCACTATAATAAAGAATCCCGGAATTGTTAGGATCGCTGGAGTAGGGTTCTCGAGTTGCAATCGTTGGACCAGAGCTACTTCCATCTAAAAATATTTTAGCCGGCCCGACTCTAAATTTCTCATCCCCTGTACCGGTTAATATCCCTGCATTCATCATTTTATTTACAAATTTATCGGATTCATTTATGGTACCAATTATTGCATATACCCGAACACGGATTTCTTTATTTTTTATAGCTGTTTGTAACAAACGATAACTATTAGAATCAAAAGTACCTGCTTCATGAATACTAGTGATACCCCCTGAAATGAAATGATCCGACGCGATTTTAACAGCTTTCATAAGTTCATCATCCGTATAGCTCGCTACATCATTCATCTTCATATTTGCAGCTTCAAATAATTTTCCTGTAAGTTCCCCCTTCTTATTTTTTTCAATTACTCCACCTTGAGGATTCGGTGTTTTCTCGTCAAATCCAGCCTCCTCCAAAGCTGCTGTGTTTACGATACAGATATGTCCACATGTACGAGTAATGATGATTGGATGATCAGTTGAAATGGCATCTAGCTCAGCAATCGTTGGATACCGCTTTTCCTTTACTGTGGTTTCATTAAACCCCCAAGCTCTTATCCATTCACCTTTTGGGGTTTCCAACGATTTTTTCTTAAGCTCATTCAGCAAAGCTGCAACAGAGTCGATGTGACTTTCTTTACAACTGATATTCAACTGAAAAACCCCATATAAAACCAGGTGTGTGTGAGAATCAATAAATCCAGGAAGAAGGGATTTGCCTGCTAAGTCAATAACTTCAGTCTTCTCCCCAATGAATTCCTTCATTTCTAAATTTGAACCGACCCCAATTATTCGATTATCCTTTATTGCTACAGATTCTACTATTGAGTTTTGTCTGTCTGATGTAATAACTTCACCATTGATAAATACTAGATTTGCATTCATAAATACACCATCCTTTTTTCATTTTTATGCAAACTATGATATATTAAATTTTCATTGATTGTTCTTCTTGATAGATAATTTCACCATCAATAATAGTTGTTTCTACTTTTAAATCTTTAATTTGGTTTGGGTTGACACTTAAAATGCTGTCATTTAATATAACTAAATCCGCCAACTTTCCGACCTCTATGCTTCCTTTTATCTCTTCTTCAAAACTCGCATAAGCGCCATTCCAGGTGTATAGTTTAATAGCTTCCATTACGCTTATAGATTGATTAGCACCAAACTCCATTCCAGACTGGCTTTTTCTATTGACAGCAACATGAATTCCTAATAAAGGATTATAGTCAGTAACTGGCGCGTCCGATCCACCTGCTGCCATGGTGAAACCTCCTATTTTTAGATAACCGTCCTATGTATTTATTGAATCTGCAAAAGTAAGCGCATTCATATGACGGTATGTAAACTTATTTGCATAAATTTCACTACATTTCATCAACATCTAGTATAAATATTGACAACAGGAGCAGTTATCTGCTTAGAATTTTCCACTACTCATTTCACATTATTTCAGATTGATCATATGGTTCATTTTATAATTCTTTTTCAAAAATACTGGACAATCCCATTCACAGACAAGGTCCTTAGCCAAGGAAACGACCCAGTCCTTTGTAATATGATACTTTTCTCCATCAACAGTAATAAACACCTCACCGTCTGTCACATAGAAAACTTCCTGTTCTTCTAGATGCCACGGTCCTTTATCTGGTTCGCCTACCCATGGTTCCCACGTGTCAACACCTAGTTGTTGTGCTTCTTCTGCTGTAATTTTTTTTGCAAAAAACATGATGATCCTCTCACTTTCTTATAGGTAATTTTGAAGGAATAGGTTCTATAAACTTACTGTCTTAACATTTGTATCTTTTAAACGTTTGAACTCTTTTTTCATAAAGTATATGGCAATGAGAACGCCTGGAATTTCTGCAGCAGGACCTGCGTACCATATACCTTCTACACCCCAGAATTTCGGAAAAATAAATAAAAACGGGAACAAGAACAACAGCATTTTGCTAACACTAATAAACGTTGCGGACCAGTTTCTCTCTTGTGCTTCGAAATAACCGGAGATAAGCAAGTTGACTGCATTTAGCGTAAACAAAGAATTGAATACAACTGTCGTCCAAATACCCAGTTTTTGTAATTCAGGGTTACCACCGGAAAAAAATGACATAATTGGATCTGCAAAAATGATTAGTATGGCTGTCACAATCACAAAGAGGGCAACCGTAAAAATGAGTCCTATCTTAATTGCTTGTTTAACACGATCAAGGTTGCCCGCACCGTAATTATAACTAATGATTGGTTGAATTCCTGTCATCCCACCGAGCGCTACTAAGGAGAGCATATTTGTAATGTAACCGTTTTGAATTGTGAAAGCGGCAACGTGCAGCCCACCACCGTAGCTTTGCAGCATATTATTGAAGAAAATAATGGCAAAAAACATCATAAACAGACCCGAGAAAGATGCAAAGCCCGTCCAAGCCACTTCACCGATAGTCTTGAGATTAATCATCATATCTTTCATTTTTGGCTTAAGTTTTGTTTTACCAAACCAGAAATAAAAGATCAGGAAAATAGGGATTGATTGTGAAATCGTATTGGCCCATGAGGAACCCATCATACCCATGTCATACTTCGTTACCATTATCCATTCTGTAATCCCACCAAGAACTGCTGCAACTAACCAACTGGACATTGATAATACAGGTTTTTCATCGATATTGGTTAAAACACTTAATACAACGGCCAATATCGTTAATGGCAATGAAATCCATAGCAGTCGGCTGTATTTCACCGCATATGGAAGCGCTTCATCACTTGCTCCGAATAAGGTCATAATTTGATTTTCAAAGACCACTCCAATTACAGCTAGCAAAATGGAGAAGAAAAGAGTAAACCATAAGGTTTGTCCCATAATACCTCTAGCTTCTTTGATTTTCCCTTTTCCAAGTCGAAGTGAAATAACCGCTCCGGCTCCCACACCCAAAAGAACGCCAAGCATACGGGTAATAACCATGACCGTAAAACCAATTCCAATCCCTACGACTTCCAGCTCCTGAAAGCCACTGACGAAATAGCCATCGACAACCGCTGCAATTCCTAGAGTCACGTTAGCCAAAATTCCTGCCAAAGCAAATCGTAAATATAGTAACGGAATACTTTTAGTTCCCAGCACTGAATCATACGCTGGCTTATTCATTACTTCTACTTGCTCTTTCTTCGATGACGGACGGTTGTCTGCTATTTCCATGAGCATATCCCCCTATAAATAATTGATGAAGTAAGTTAAGCTCAATTAATTCGCATACCAACCTACAGGCTTGGCATGCTGGTGGATATTGATTTGCTTCGTTTCCATAAAGTGCTCCAGCCCTGCAGCACCTAACGCTCTGCCGATTCCACTTTGCTTATAACCTCCCCATGGACCTTCAACATAAGCGAGATGATAACTATTTATCCAAGTAATTCCCGCACGCAATTTACTAATGACACGTTTTGCTCGATCCATATCTTCAGTAAAAACAGCACCAGCTAATCCATAAATGGAATCATTCGCTTTTTGGATGGCATCTTCCTCATCTTTAAATTTCTGTACAACCAGGACTGGACCAAAAATCTCTTCCTTAACAATACGCATATTCTCATTTACATCAGCAAAGATTGTTGGCGCAATAAAAAATCCTCGATCAAGCCCATTTTCTGTTAAGCGCTTACCACCACAAACTAATTTTGCACCTTCTTCGATTCCGCTCTTGATGTAATGTAAAACTTCATTCATATGAGGCTCGTTTGTGAGGGCTCCCATTTCAATGTTTTCGCTTTCCCCGTTGCCAACTACAATTTTGCTTGCACGCTCGGCCAATCTTTCAACAAACTTATCGTAAATGGTCTCTTGTACAAGCAAACGAGATGCAGCTGAACAAACTTGCCCAGCATTGTGGAAAATGCCAAACATCGCATTCTCAACTGCAGTTTCAAAATCCACATCGTCGAACACAATAAGTGGAGATTTACCACCAAGTTCAAGTGTGATTTTTTTCATATTGCCCGCAGCCGCACGCATAATGCTTTGGCCTGTTTTTGTTCCTCCGGTAAAGGCAATCTTGTCAACATCATGGCTCTCGGCAAGCTCATTCCCAACTTTTGATCCAGGTCCCAATACCAAGTTTGCCACTCCGGCCGGAAGTCCAATCTCTTCGATAATTTCAAATAATTTGAATACGCTTACAGGAGTGACCTCAGCAGGCTTAAGTACAATTGTATTCCCTGCGGCGAGTGCAGGAGCAATTTGCCAAACAGCTAACATAAGCGGGAAGTTCCAAGGTACAATAAGTCCACAAACACCAATCGGTTCATGAATAATCATTGTTTCCGAAGAATCAGCACGAGAGTAAGATTCTTTTTTCATGCCTTTGATCAAGTCAGCATAATAGCGGAAGCATTGAATCGATACCGGAATATCCACATAGCTGGTTGCGCGAATAACCTTACCGTTATTTGCCGTTTCCAAACGTGCAATTTCAGCTGCCTTCTCTTCAAGACGGTCTGCAATCTTATAGAGATAGTCAGCTCTTTCATCAGCCGATAAATTCGACCAGATCCTACTGTCAAACGCTTTACGAGCCGCCTTGATTGCTATCTTCGCATCGTCTGCTGATCCATCAGCAGACGTTGTAATCACCTCTCCGGTTGCAGGATTGATAATGTTTCTTCTAGCACCGGATAACGCTTCTACCCATTTCCCGTCAATGAACATGTTAATTTTCATAAACAACTCTCCTTTACGCAATAATATCGAGCAATTTGAAACCAATATGTGCTAGATTTACCAGCATCGTTTTCTGATTATAGAACGGGAATGATTTGAGGCGTTCCTTTTCAAATCGATATCCACCTGCACTCCCCGTAACGATCCATTGTGCCAATAACTTACCGAACAATGTCGAGAGAGAAGCGCCGTGGCCCGTATAACCCGTTGCGAAATATGCTCCTTCTTTGGATCTGCCGATAACCGGGAACGTATCAATTGTAACCCCGATAAATCCACCCCAACGGTATTCAATTTTGCTTCCAGCTAGTTTTGGCATTATATTAACCATGGCATCGTAAACACTTTGATAAACGGCATCGCCTAAGTTTGGACGAATATCGCCACCGCCAAATACGATCCGATTATCTGGTGTACGTCGGAAATAGTAAAGGAAATTGCTTGTATCAAAAACCATACGATCTTTAGGAATGACGGTACTTACCAGTGATTCTGGAAGCTGTTCAGTAGCAATAATACGTGCCGAAATTGGCAGTACGCCTTTGTTCAGTTCATTCATGATTTTTCCGGAGTAACCATCTGTAGCGACAATAATGTCTTTCGCAGTAACAGTACCTTTTTCTGTTACAACTTTTACACTGTTTTGACCGTACTCAATAGATAGTGCTTTAGAATGCTCAAAGATTTTTGCACCAATCGATTTAGCTGCTTCTCCCAAACCAATTGCATAGTTCAGTGGCTGGAACGAGTAACTCGAGTTGTCGACTAAGCAGCCACAATAAAGTGGGGAATCGATCTCTTGGTGCAACTGACTTCGATCAAGCACGCTTGATTCGTACCCGAAATTTTTGTTTAAGTATTCGCTTTCATGTTTCAATCCTTCAAAATGCTTGGCTTTGTAAGCCGCCACAATGTGACCTGTCTTTCTAAAGTTACAGTTGATTTGATGCTCGTCTATGATTTTTTTAACCAGTTCAACACTAAACAGGGAGAGATCGTTAAGCTGTCTCGCCTCGTCGACACCATACTTTTTGGCAAGCTCCTGCACCGTTGGCTTATAGCCTGGCAATACCATCCCGCCGTTACGACCGCTCGCGCCATATCCGATCGTTTCTTGCTCAAGGACAATGACACTCTTCCCTAATTTTTGCAAATGATAAGCAGAAGAAAGACCTGTGAAACCTGCGCCAATAATGACAACATCCGCCTCTTCATTTCCTTCAAGAAGCTTTTCTTTTTCATAGCTGTTTGCAGTCGCTGCCCACAGTGAGTGAGTATCCATTCGATCCATCTTATCCATAGCTAGTTCTTCTCCTTCTGTGACATGTATGCTATAATACAGTCAAAATTTATTCGCAATATTCACACTTCTTGAGTCCATCATATGACTTGGAGTTTCCTCCATGTCAATAGCCATTTGAGAGTTTTTTGAATTCATTTTCGTAAAAAAGTGGAGTTACTCCACTTTCTTCATTGGGGGGCATCTATGAAAATTGGTACATTTGCAAAGCTTTTTCATGTTACGACCGATACCGTTCGTTATTACATTGAACAGGGATTATTAATACCAGACAAAAAAAACACCCAGTATCAAATGAACCAATTGTGTCTCGACGACATGGCTTTTATTACTGAGCTGAAAAAATTTCATTTTTCACTGCTAGAAATTCAACAAATTTTATCGTATCGGCGTGTCACAAACTTCTCGGACCATGAGGATATCGACTACTACAACAACTTGCTCATTGATAAAAAGAACCAGCTGACCAAGAAAAAAGAAGACATATCAAAAGCTATCAAATTGATTGAAAAAACGGTTCAAACCAATTCGCCTTCATCCAAAGAAGAGAGTTTTACAGGGATCCCACTTTCCTTTGTAAATCTGCTCTATTGTCCGAAGTGCCACATTCCACTTGAAATGAAAGATATAACGATTAAAAAAGTCTACATTCAAACGGGGAGTTTAAATTGTACCTGTGGATACAAGGCAGCTATCGAGGAAGGTATTATCATTACCGCGAACTTGTACGAGACGTCTCCTTATCCATCTTATTTTTACGATAAAGAAACGATTATAGAGATCAATCCCAAAATGATTAACTTATTTGAAAAAAGTAATTTTTGGTTTCAAAAAGTTCTACAAAATGTAGATTTGAAAAACAAGTTAATCGTGGAAACAAACGTTGACGCTGTTGTGTCACTACCCAAATATATCGATGTTCTTGAAACGAGCGCATCCTATGTATTCAGTGGCTATTCGCTTCCGATGCTCAAGAAGGTTAGAAAAAGAATTGAGCGTTTGAATCCGAAGCCAAATGTCCTTTATATTTTGAATTCTGATTTAAATCTGCCATTGAAACCGCTTAGCATCGATGTTTTTGTAGATAGTTTTACAGCAAATGATTTTTCACTGCTCAATCCGCAATTCCCAATTCATGTTCTAAAAAACTATTTTCATAGCAGTTCAACAATTGTCGGCGGGTACTCCTATTATGATAGCTCGGCCAAATCCTTGAAAAATATTTCAGCCTTATATCCAAATTCCCACGAGCATATTTTATATCCAAAATACATAGAAGAAAATATATCAGTTAACGGATTTCAAATTACGCAAAGTGAAAATATCGGTTTCTGTACAGATCCAGGACCTTTTTTTGATTATCATGTAATAGACGAAAAATTCCACATGCTAATGTATTTAGCTAGTACGAAAAAATAGCACACAAAGGGAGACTATGGGTATCCGGTTTTTTTGTTATCGTTCAATCCTAAGTCTTAAAGGGAAAGGCGTAGTCCTAGAATCAAATGAATAACTTGATAAAAAAAGAAGGATAGATCAGGTGAATGATCTATCCTTCTTTTTGCTAATAAAACTGATGATTAAATGGAGTTTTCGATTAATTATAAACAAAGTGATCGGCCATCTGCAGAATTATTTCGAACCTATGTAATAGAAATGTTTTAGTTTTTTCAATTTATTAAGTTCGTCTTCTCCAATACAAAGCTGTGTAACTTACAAACTGTACATCCTTCCTATTCCATTCAAGGGACAGGGTTAACCCTGCTTTGTGCCTTTAGGCATATGTAACTTAGAAATAAAATTTGATTGTTCTTCATACTTCTTAATGAACTAATTGAAGAAAGTTTAAAGAAATTAAAGTATTACGCCTGAAACATCCCCATTCAATACTTCTTTTTCATTCTGATTTTTACATAAAAAGGATGCAATAAAAGCTGTTCTATTATTTTCTTGCCTTTCGTATTTTTCAATTTTAACTTCACAAATTATTGTATCTCCCGTAAACACAGGTCTTAAAAACTCAAAATTCGTACTACGAGCCAGTACGTTATTATCTCCAGCAACTTTTGTTGGCAGAGTTGCCGTTAATAACCCTTGAATTACAAGTCTTCCCTGTTCATCTGGGGTTATATGATGAATCCCTTCATCACCTGAAATCTCAGTAAATAATTCAACATCCCTTACTGTAAAAGTCCGTTCAAACGTAATTATATCTCCTACTTTTAATGCCATATAAATCTCCCCCTGAATGTTTTATACTGTATGGTTAATAACAATTTGAATATTACAACAATTATTAAACTACCCTGTCCTGTTAGTAAAAAAGAGGCTGAACTAATTGAACAATCATCCCCGATACATCAATATTATTTATTTAATATAGATGCATAATAGTTCATACCCTCTGTAAACATCTTGAATGATAAAAAAAACCATAGAAACTAGCTTATGAAAACAATTCTTCTAAATACTTACACATTCATATTTAACTTTTTTAGGTAATCTTCTATACGAATTTAAAAAAATCCTTCTTTCACTAACCTGCCCAGACCGTATTATCCAATTTTTATATCGATATATGATAACGGTAGCCGGGGTAGAACGTACCTGCCCGTGGGGCTTAGAACCCGTCAGCTAAACCTAAACTAGTAGCTTGCTATTTTCTTCAACTAAAGGTGCTAAGGTGGTGGAACAAGGGTTTTTTTGAGGCTTTGTTTAATGTATGATTTTAGTAATTTCCGTGCATAAAAAGGCAGTAAGATCATCGCCTTCACTTTAAATTTCTACATCTTTAAGTTGAACCATATCATTTCGAAGAAACTTTGGCTTGAACTTCAATTTTAACATCTGATTTTTTCAATAGATTACCGACATCGTAGTGCTTTTTTAGTGTTGAATAAACGGACCTTAAATAAAAAAAAATATGATAATAAGAAATTTAAGATTAAAGGATTATTTATATATTCTATCGAGGTAAATGGTGCAATATTTCGTTTGAAATATTTTTTATGGCTCCAATTATCATATCCTACGCTTCTTAAATAGATGTCCTGGTACCTTCTCCTATATTTCTGAAAACCGTGGTTTTTCCGTTCTTTACTTGTTACTTTGTAACAGTATATATTTCTTTTTAACACCCCTTCGTTTATTTCCTATTCCTGTTGAACTACTTCAAAACAGCATTCGAGATATCGTAGAGCATTGAATCGGTGATGAAAAAAAGGGAGAGGTGAAGTCTATCCCGTTCCCTTCTGTACAGATGACAATAAATATGTCATTGTCGCCCCTAATAATGGCATGATACACAGTTTTTTGTTCCTATCTGAATAGTAGTTTCTATACAATACAGTCATTTCAAACAGGACCAAATAAAAAAAGATAGGAATGCTTTCCTGTCTCTGATGCTTCTTCATCAATCATGAAAATTTGTGCCGTCTGTCACTGCTTTGATGACGCCTGCGCGGATAGCAAAGTCACCGAAGTGCTCTTCTTCCTGCCGTTCTTTCGCGTAGCGGGAAAGAAGCACATGCAGCTCTCTCAAAATTTCTTCTTCACCGATGTTTTCACGGTACATTTTACTTAGGCGGCTACCGTCAAAAGCTGCACCGAGATACATGTTGTATTTGCCGGGCGCTTTGCCGATAAAACCAATTTCTCCGAGTGCATGGCGGGCACATCCGTTCGGGCAACCAGTCATGCGAATCGTAATTTCTTCATTCCTTAAACCATTTTCATCGACAATTGTCTCAATCTTATCCAATAAAACCGGCAAATAACGTTCAGCTTCCGCCATCGCCAACCCGCATGTCGGAAGGGAAACACACGCCATTGAACTACGGCGGAGGGCTGTATAGTGACCGCCATCCGTCAAACCGTATTGTACGATCAGTTCGCTGATTTTTTTCTTTTTCTGGCTTGATACATTGGCAATGATCAGGTTTTGGTTTGCAGTCAGACGGAAATCACCGGTATGGATTTTGGCGATCTCGCGTATACCAGCCATCAGCTTGTAATCCCCAATATCAGCAATACGGCCTCCTTCTACAAACAGAGTAAAATGCCATTTTCCTTCAATGCCTTTTACCCAGCCATAACGGTCACCGTTATTGTCAAAATGATACTTCTTCGCTTCTTCCAGGCTCCAGCCAAGACGGTTTTCCAGTTCAGCCTTGACCGTCTCTAACCCCAGTCGGTCAACCGTGTACTTAAATCGTGCATTTTTGCGGAGGGAACGGTTTCCGTAATCACGCTGTATCGTAATGACTTTTTCCGCTACATCAAGAATTTGGTCCGGCGGACAGAAGCCGATTACTTTGGCAAGCTGCGGATAGGTTGCTTTGTCGCCGTGGGACATACCCATGCCCCCGCCTATCGCCACATTAAAACCGACAAGCTTGCCATCTTCAACAATCGCAATGAATCCAAGATCCTGTGAAAAGACATCAATATCATTCGATGGCGGAACAGCGATACCAATTTTAAATTTCCTCGGTAAATAAAGCTTTCCATACATTGGTTCGACTTCTTCCATTTCTGGCGTGCCAACCACTTTTTCTTCATCCAGCCAAATTTCGTGATATGCTCTGGTGCATGGTAATAAGTAATCACTCAATTTTGTTGACCATTCATATACTTCGGAGTGGATTTCCGATTGAAACGGATTCGAGTTGCACATGACGTTTCGGTTAACATCGCCGCACGCCGCAATTGTATCCAACATAGACGCGTGGATTTCCTGAATCGTTTTTTTCATGTTCCATTTTAAAATGCCATGCATTTGAAACGTCTGGCGTGTTGTCAGTTTTAAGGTACCATTGCCATATTTTTGGGCCAGTGCGTCCATAACAAGCCATTGAGAAGGTTGTGCAACCCCACCTGGCATGCGGACACGCAACATGAACTGATAAGCAGGCTCAAGTTTTTGTTTTTGGCGCTCATTGCGAAGATCCCGGTCATCCTGCAAATAGCTGCCGTGGTGTTTCATTAATCGATTGTCATCATCTGGAATGCCGGCGCTGATCCGATCCAGCATCACTTCTCCCAGCGTACCTCGCAAATAATTGCTTTTTTCTTTTATTTGCTCAACATCACTAGGCGGGCCTTCTGGTGCTTTTAATAGTGGGTTCACCATGTTGTTATCTCCTTTTTATCCTTATTATTAGTACACATCACGTTGATAGCGTTTATTCTGTTGCATATCGTCAATGTAAGCTTGCGCATCAGCATTGCTCATTTGACCTTCTTTTTCAATGATCTCAATTAGCGTATTATGGACGTCATGTGCCATGTTTTTCTTATCTCCGCAAATATATACAGCAGCTCCCTCTTGGAGCCATTCGTATAATTCCCTGCTATGTTCTTGCATCCGGTTTTGAACATACACTTTTTCATCCGTGTCTCGCGAAAAGGCAACATCCATTTTCGAAAGTACACCTGTTTTCAACCACTTTTGCCATTCAGTCTGATATAGGAAATCAGTCACGAAATGCTGATCGCCGAAAAAGAGCCATGTTTTCCCTTTCGCATTCATTTCTTCACGCTCCTGGATAAAGGATCTGAACGGAGCAATGCCTGTTCCCGGTCCAACCATGATGATTGGAGTGTCTGGGTTCTTCGGCTGCTTAAAGTTTTGGTTATGCTGAATGTAAACAGGCAGCAAGTCCCCTGGTTGTAAACGTTCCGCGCATAAAATAGAGCAGACACCTTTTCTTTCTCGTCCGTGACTATCATACCGGACAGCTCCGATTGTCAGATGCACTTCATCTGGATACGCGGATAAGCTGTTCGCAATCGAATATAGACGGGCTGGCATTTTCCGAAGGATGGAGACGAATTCTTGCGCCGATTCACCCCATGAGCCAAAATCACGGACAAAATCAAGCAAATCACGGCCTTCACGATATTCTTTTAGTTTTTCTTCATTTCCAGGTGATAAAAGTGCCTTTAAATCCTCGTTGCCTGAAAGCTGGGCAGCTTGCTCAAGGAGTGATTTTGTTAATACAGTTATTTCAAAATCGGTGATGAGCGATTCCCTAAGTGTACGAAGGTCTCCTTGCTTGTTAACCTTCACGATCTCTTCTGGATCCCTATTGAGTTCCTTAAGGAGCAAATCCACTAAAACCGAATCATTTTGCGGATAAATACCAAGGCTGTCACCAGGTTCAAATGTAAGTCCAGATCCTTCAAGTGATAATTCGAGATGGTGTGTCTCTTTATTGGAGCCACGGCCGTTCAAGTTTATATTTTCCAGCACTTCCGCTTTAAAAGGATTTGTCCTGGAATACGTTTGTTCACTTACTGGAGCTATTGTTGATGGAACGGCAGAAACAATACTTCCTTGTTCCTCACTTAAGTTAGAAATGACTCCTTCCAGCCATACTGCAGCCGGCTCATCATAATCAAGGTCACAGTCCATCCGCGGAAAAAGCCGCGTCCCGCCAAGTTCTTCCAAGCGCTTATCGAATTGTTTTCCCGTTTCACAGAAAAACTCATATGAGCTGTCCCCCAGCGCCAATACGGAAAAGCAGAGATCTTCAAATCTTGGTGCTCTTCTGCCATGAAGAAACTCATGGAAGGACAACGTATTATCCGGTGGATCACCTTCTCCGTGTGTGCTAACCGCAATAAGAAGATTCTGAACTTTTTTCAAATTGTTCACTTTATAGTCACTCATGGATGAAATGGTAACCTGAAAGCCATTACTCTCAAGCTTTCTCTGAGCATTCTCTGCCAATCCTTGAGCATTTCCCGTCTGTGAACCGTAAAGGATGGTAACTTCTTTTGAGATTGCCTTCCCGCTGGGTTGAGCATCCATCACCGGTACGTCGGCTGTGCCAGTATTGGAAATTGACAAAGACGCAGTCAGAAATCCGTTCAGCCAAACTTTTTGTGTTTCTGTCAAGCTAGGCAGTAGATTGTTAAGAAGCTCTGCCTGTTCATGATTAAAAGGACTGTTACTTACCTGAAGTTGCACGTTTTTCCACCTCACAAAGGAATATAAACTTATCTTAGTTGATTCTTATACGAGTGGGTTTAGACATTTTTTAGAACTATGAAATTAACTTGTTTACTCCTATAGATAAAGTCGGTTTTAACTATAAAAAAAATTAGAAGTTCAGTTTATACAGGGAGGGAACACTTTTTCATAGCTCACTATTAATAAAAAATAACATTATAAAGGACGATAGCCTTCCCCAGCCTAGACTCTTCCTAAAATAAGTTTCTAATTAACTTTACCGGAAGGCACATCATTAGTAAAATATATATAATTTATTGTAACTATTAAGAATATTAATAATAAGGTGGGATTCCTATGTACTATGATGCTTTAAAAACATTTGTTACCCTTGTAGAAGTCAAAAATTTTACAAAAACAGCAGAAATGCTTCTTATGTCACAACCAAGTGTTAGTTTGCACATAAAAAAATTAGAGGAAGAGTTCCAAACCAAATTATTTCTCCGCTCTCCTAAATTCTTAAAAGTCACTTTAACAGGAGAAATTCTTTATGATAGGGCAAAGCAAATGATCACAATCTATGAACAGACCAGACAAGACATTCAGGAACATGATAACTCCATAAAAGGAGAATTAAAAATAGGTGCAAGTTTTACAATCGGCGAGTATATATTGCCTTCTTTACTTATTGACCTTCAAAAAGACTATCCGGAACTTGAACTTCAAGTTGTAATTGGAAACACGGAAGAAATCGTACAATCAGTCAGGTTATATCAAGTAGATATAGGTTTAATAGAAGGTCAAACAAATGAAAAAGAACTTTCCGTACACGCTTTTTTGCAGGATGAGTTATTTATTGTTTCTTCAAACAATCATAAACTCGCTTGTAAAGATGAAGTTAAGATTGCTGACCTTCAGAATCAAGCATGGATAACCAGAGAAGTTGGATCAGGTACACGAGAATATCTTAACCACGTCCTTCGTTCAAATGGTTTGAAAGTTAAATCGCTTCTTACCATAAGCAGTAATCAAGGAATTAAAGAAACACTTATAAAAAATAGTATGGGGCTAACTCTCTTATCCCGTAGTGTCATTGAAAGAGACATTCTGCATAAGACTCTTTCAATTATACAGTTGAAAAATGAGTCCTTTAACAGAACGCTTTCCTACGTGTATTCCCCCATTATGGTAGATAAAAAGAACGTGAAGACATTTATAAATGCATTAAACAAAAAATGGCCTAACAAAATCAAATCAATATAATAATTATAACTACTTGCCATTTTGTAATTTACCTTTTCATATCATTTGAATTCTTAATGATATGCGAATAATATAGACCTGATAAATTACTATAGGATTGGAATACACATGAAAGAAATTGTCCAACATGTGAGAATTAAAGCAGGAGGAATTTTCACTGGTAAATTATTAGGAAAATACAGGAGAGGCAGTTAAGAAGCTTCACCTATTTATTCTCCATGAGTAGGTACACTATCTGCAAGTTCATCAATGTTCTTTGCTATCTTTGCACTATATGAAAAGTCACCGTAGCAATATGGATATCGGAAATTTCCTTTGTCGCCACCGCAATTATAGAGCGTAGGATTCTTTTTAACTTGGAGCATCGAGAACTGCTTCGCTAGCTCTTCAGTATGCTTCCCTCCTGCATTTGCAATATAATCAATATAACCAATTCCCATATTATAAGATTGAATGATTGTAGAGAAATCCACATTTTTTTCATTCCCATATTTGAAAATTCGTTGGAAATGTTTTACTCCATACCTAATGCTTTCGGTAGGATCGGTAATTGTATTTGGATCGAGCCCCGCCGATTCCGACGCCTGCATTGGATCACCACCCCGCCCACGACTTTCCTGCTGCATTAGGGCTATCAATGTCGATGTGTGCTCCTCAAGCCCATATTTTGCTAACTCATCGTGCAGAATGTTGCTATACTTTTTCACATTCGCAAACGAATCAGGTGGATTCACTGGTGTGAAGACATTTCCCGCAATTGAAATTTCCATGACCTGCTTCATGAGCAAAAATACAAAAAGTAGGATAAAGATTACGAAAATAGCGTTTGATTTCTTCCGTTTCTGTTTCACATTCTCTCCCCGTTATCTCTAGTTTATATATTTATATTTTAACAAATAGTAAGAGTAATAACTATTTAGAATACCAAAATCTATTAAAAGTATAATCACTAATAAAAAAACGATATAGCATCCATATAAAATTGATACACTTACTCCTTTATGTACCTGAGTCTACGATAGTATATTTACTATGGTAATTAGACACCCTAATAGTTGGAGGTGAGATGTATGAATAAGAAAAATAATAAAGAAGAAATTCTTGATAATAATAGCAACAAAATTGATAACGACTTTGGGGCAGATCCAGATGAACAAGAGATGAATGGCATGTATGGTATGTTAGAAACTGAATATGAAGATAAACTTCACGATAAAGAAAATTAACGGTTCCAGTATCTTAAATATTTTGTTAAGCGCCTTAATTGGCGTTTTTCTTTATAATAAAAATCAATCTCACCTTCTAAAATGTTATTTGACAGAAATATTTTAAGTTTTTATTGAAAAATGTCGACACCCTATTAGCTTTTTCTATATGTCTCTTAAGTTCTTCAAAGGTGGACAATCCTTCTTAATCTTAGTAAATCTTTGTGAATGCATGGAATATCTATTAATGAAACATGTCTAACACATCGATTCGCTTTGGTGCAGCCGTCCCTTAAGCTGTTGCTCGGGGTGAAAATGTGCTTGTCATTTGATATTATGGGGCTGAAAAGGAATGAACGAAAATAAGAAGAGATATCTTAATCCGAATGACATTGCATTGCCCAGAGGATATGAAATAGACATATTCTGGCCTGAATTACATATACCTATTAATCTAATGAACACAAAAGCAGGAGACATGCTGGTTGCTGATGCTGGAGTGTTAACTGGAAATGGAAAGGTAGGTAAATTAACGGCTTCCGGATATCAGCTCATTCCAGATGGTTTTAATCCTCCATTGACAGGAATGAACGAATACAACGGCTATATTTATGTTTCACATCGAGGCTCCATCAATGCTATTAAACCATATGGACAAAAAGTAAATATCCTCACCGGTCTCCCAAGTTTGGGGGATCATCATAATAAAAGAGTAGTATTTGGGGCTGACGGGAAAATGTAATTTGGACAGGGAACAGCTGTCACTTTAGGAGGTAAATTGCACCTGTTTTAAGTGCTATTTTGCACTTAAAAATACGCCTATTCTAAACAATAAAAGCACTTATCCAAACTGTGAGTTGGTAACATGTGCTTTACGTTTTATTTTAGAGGTTTTTCCAAATAGCGATAAATGGTTGTTCGAGATACTCCCCATTTTTCCGCCACATCTTTAATTGATGTGCCATTGAGCGATTTCATCATTTCAATATCTTTCGCTTTCAGTTACTCCGGACGTCCCCCAAGACGGCCACGCGCTCTAGCTGCTGCTCGTCCTGCTGCTGAGCGTTCCTCGATCAGATTCCGTTCAAATTCTGCAAAGGCTGCGAAGAGGTGGAACATTAATTGCCCCGTTGCGTTGCTTTTGTCCATCGTTAGGTTTTCTTGCAGGCTGTGAAAGCCCACACCTCGTTCATTCAAAGTATTCACAATCTGTATTAAGTCCTGCATGTTGCGACCAAGACGATCTAATCGCAAAACAACAATGGTATCGTCTTCACGTGCAAAGAGAAATTTCATATAAAAAACCTCTACTATTTGAAGCTTCTTCAATTGTAGATGTAGATTTTTATGAATTTTCTGTCACAGAATACCAACCTACTGACTTCGTTGATTGGCAAAAAGGGATATCTGTTACTGGTATATAGAGATTACCAGATGATCTAAAGCAAAATTATTTCTATTTTTATTGAGACACCACCCAAAGAGATACCATTATCATATCTAGATATTTCGCTGTTTGATAATATCCGAATAGATCGAATATATTCTAGATTACGTAATAAATACTCTGATGATAAAAAAATTGAAGAGGAACTCTTTGAATCTATTAAGAACCTTATACAAGTTCGTCATTTTATTTCTAAAGAAAATTTAACACATTTAAAAAATGAATCAGACAGACGTGCCAAATATGATTTATATTTTTAAAGAGACTTTCTCACAAAACTTTTCCCTTCCTCTAGATGAAAAATGTCCATGTTGCTCCGAAGAGCTATTCAAAGACTATGGATAAGATTGTGGAGAATTATACTTAAGTTCCAAATACAGGAGAACCTTGTCTAAGAAGTCGCAGAATATAACTTCTTCATAGACGACGAGTTATCTCAAGAGGACAAGCAACATAATATCTGTTCTATTGAAAGAGAAATACAAATATTTGGGATGAAATTAAGATGTTCGGCTTTTAAATTTCCTGAAAAATAAACAAACGAAGGAACATGATTGCTTTCTTGTTTGTTTTAAATTTCGATTCAAATAAATCCAAGAAAGAGATTTTTCTGGTATTAAGTAGAATTTTATGGTCATAAATCATGGAACAATTTCAAAAACAGTACCTTGGTTAAAATCAGTCGCTTTCATAGAGCCATAAACCCCTAAATATAGTCTGGTTTGATCCAGATTCGTTCCCAAACTAACATAATAAGCTGATTGCGACCCAAAGTTATAATCGGTTTCAATAACACTAAAATCATTTAGTTTACAATCTGTACTTACCCTGGTATAAGCTAAAACCCCTCTAACCGGAGGTCGAGATTCTTCCTTCCGGGCAAGATCGGTAAACACAACGCTTCCCGTTAAATTTGGGATTCTATTCCCCATATACGGCTGGACTCCTGTAAGTGCAGTTCCTCCAAACTTATCGGGTCGAGGATCTTTATGAAAATAACTAGTTAAAGGCTGTAGACGCCTCACAGAAGTTTTTACTGTGTCATTGTAATAAGCAATCGTTTTCTCATTCAAAGTCGGATTTGCAGAACAGTCCCTTATAAACGAAGTAGGAAAAGCACCTTCCCACCCTCGCCATCCAAAGTTAATAAATCCTTCTTGGTCAGGTTTAATTCTCATTAAAGAAGCTTGAATAAGCTGAGTAACCGGTATTGGTTTATAATGAACGAATGAAAAAATTGACTCTACCAAATCCTGTCCGACATTCCCCACATATTTGATATACTGATTATAAAACTTTTGAAATGAAATGCCTGTTATATTGCGAACCCCTTTTGCAATGACCGTAAGCGTTTCCTGAATAGGTGAGGGAAGTTCATTAAAACGTGTGACTACGGGTGGATCATCGATAAATGTATTCTTAACTACATCAATTTCAATTATTTTACCAGCTATCTCCATATCATCCTGACTTAAATTAAATGGATCATAGCCTGATCCACCATCTCCAGTTGTTAAAATAAGTTTTCCGGTTTCAGGTGAAAAGTTTAAGCTATTGACACCATTATGATTAAAAAATGGTCTTCTTATGTTAAATAATGTCCGTCGTTTTTGAGGTTGACCATTCGATTGTAAAATCCATTCTTCAACTGTATCAATATGATCATATTGAGTTTCTCTATTTATCCACTTTAGGTTTAAAGTTCTGGGATCACACGGGTTAGGCTTAAAATGTTCAGTAAGGGCCCCTGGCCCTTGTGTTCCAGCTACTGAATAATGAAGATAAAACAAACCGTTATAATAAAATTCTGGATGAAACGCTAGCCCTATTAATCCCCGTTCATCATATCCCCTACCTGAAACACCTTGTTCAGAACTACCTAATTTTAAGATTCGCGAGCGAATATCTAAAAAAATCCTAATAACTCCGTTTCCTATGTAAAATATCTCTCCTACCTGAGTTGCAATAAATAGGCTTTCAATTGAGTCTCCCGGAAGTATAGCTGTTTTCAAAACAGTGGGTAAATTTATTTTACTTACAATGGGCCGTAAACTAACCTTAACTTTTATCAACTATTTACACTCCTTCTTATTGTTTTCTTTTATAAGAATATGATTAGAACTGTTCTATTAGTATCAAATAAAGGCCGGGAAATTTACTTAATAATATAAACATATATAGAACAATCTCTTTGTCCACATCTTCAATTTGAATTTCAGCTTGAATCCGTATTTTTGTCGGTTGTCCTTCATAAATAACATCTAAGGTTCCAATTTCTTTTACTTCGTTTTCTTCTTTCATTAAATAGTATTGATTTCGTCTTAACTAAAACCTGAATCCAATATTGAGGATGATAACGTTTTAAAAAAAGTTCTTCCTCTTCAAGAACAAAATTCATTCTTGCTGCATATGATGCTTCTTCATAGTCATTTGTATTATTTTTTTGTTAACCATATAAATGGCCGGACAAACGTTGGCTCGTTTTGAACGTCACAGTTCATCAAATATATTCGATTTTTCAACTCAACAGCCATTCGGCCATGTCGGTGAAATGTTTATCGACCAAACCAGGGATATGGACTTTGTTCCCGCGGAAAGAACTTTGGCTTTAAAGTCGTACGAGTCACTCTTAAAACCGGTAAATTAGGACTTTCTTGTGAATAAGAAAGGTGAGGAGAATTCCCAAGGTTGTATTCGTCCAGTTCAAACAAAATTTAGTCCGAAGGAAAAGTCTTTATATATTGTCGATTTTGGAATCTTAGGAATTCCGACTATTGGAAAAAAAACGATCCCTAAAACCGGTTCTATATGACGTGTTAAAAAGGATAGAGGACTTGGACTTTAATTGAAATGACTGCTGTTTACTCTGAATTACCACTCGAAATATGATTGATTTTCTTTTCTTTTTTTAGTGATGTTAGTAGGTATAAGTGATGTAGTGAAGGCGATTGCATAGATAAATGCGTTTTATGTGAAGTTTCGTACAAAAAAAGGATGGAGTAATAAAGCTTATGTGCTGTAAGAAGAGAAGGAGGAACTCATGAATTGGTTTAGCATTTTATCACATGAATCATACAAGCTCCACCATTATTTTAAAACGTTTTCTTATTCTAAAAAGCTCGTATTAGCCGCCCTTTTTTCTGCACTTGCAGCTATCCTGCAGTCAACCGGAAACTTTCTCCCAGGGATCGGTTATTTTATCAGTCCTTTTGCCACTCTCCCTATCTTGATTAGTACCATTATATCTATTCCCTTTGGGCTTCAAAGTTACGTTTTAACGTTTCTTTTACTGATTCTGATCCAACCTGGCGAATCTTTTGTTTTCCCGTTTACAACAGGGATAGTAGGTTTAGGAATTGGAATAGCTCTTCTTATTTTAAAAAGACGAATTGGCATCATAGTTTTTACGTCTATATTATTAATGGGTGGAATTTGTTTTCTTCTATATATTGTCCATTTCCCTGTTTTAGGACCAATCGCCAGTACATCTCTTTCATTAAAGGTTATAGGATTTATTTACATTTTTTCTTTTATATATAGCTGGGTATGGGCTGAATTAAGCAGGTTTATCTTTAAGAAATGGTATAAATTTATGGGGAAAAATAGGTAAGCAAGTTTAGGGCGCATTGCCAGGAATAAGAAATGCGCTCTTTCTTTGTAAAGGTTCATATAGTTTAATAAGATGTTAGTCACAAAAGAATTTCTTGTTAAAGTATCTTCATATCAGGATCATTTTCGCTACTCCGTTAACGGGCGCGATTGCGGAATAACGAGCAGTCGTTTTTTTACTAAACCGATCACAATAGTACTATAAATGATTGAATATTAATAATTAAGAAACCCAGCTAATCTTCATATGAAGGTAGCTGGGTTTTTTAAGTTGGATGTGCAAAATATCGCCTAAAATAAGTGCAAAATAACTCCTAAAGTGACAGCATGGGGATTGAGGAATCCTTTTCGTCTGAAATTTGATCATGAGAATCGCTTGTTCGCAACCATTCATGGGATTGATGAACGTGGAAGCAGACCAATTGCTAACTCACCAGATGAGTTTCATATTATAAGTCCCGGTACCTGGTATGGCTGGCCTGATTATACTGGCGGGCTTCTTGATACATTACCAATGTTTAAACCGGATAACAAACCTCAGCCAGAGTATCTATTACGTTCCCATCCGATGCAGCCGCCAAAGCCTCTGGCAAGTTTTGAACCACATTCTGCGACTTTGGCATCTTCCCGCCTAAGGGAAACCCTCCATTACCAACCGGTGTTATTTGGCGTGTGATAAAAAAGTAACATAGAGTTTTTTTGTTTAAGTATGCTATTTAGCGGTTATTTTGAACAATTACTTGAAGTCGTTTAAACATAAATGCAGTAAGCTCGACCCATAATCCAGCTGTACAAAAATGAAAATAAGGAAATTGGAAGAATCGCGCTTCCGAATATGATCAGAATCCCGTTTAGCAATAAGACTGCGCCTGTAATAATCAGGCTCAGGCGCCTTTTCCATATATGGCATGCAAAACCGATGCCAATCCATCCCTAACAAACCACTTAAATGCAAAGATTATTACTTCACTCGGTTGAATGAACCAAGCAAACCATATCTTACTGATAAAACCATACTAAGGATAGCGGGTGCCGTTGTAAGGGGACTAATGAACAAACCAGCTGCCGGAATCAATCCGCCAGCTTTCTGGAGAGTAGCCGCCATAGTACTTAGCAGTGCAATGACCGTAATCTTTCTTGAAATAGAAGCCTTTTCATTAAAGGCATAGTGGACTATTTTCGCATGATCTGTAATTGGTTGAAGTAACAATTTATGCTCACCCCTTCAATCGTTGGTCATGCATACTATATTCGGCTTCTCTTTCCTTTATTTATTAAAGTTTTGTGAGTTATCTAACGAGAGTCCTTTAAACGTTCACTCAACCTGAAACTTTCTTGATAATCAACCTCACATTCAACAATTACCGGTCCATCTTCAGATATTGCTTTTTGTAAGACTGTTGTTAGCTCTGCCGCTTTATTTACCTTATATCCTTTCGCACCATATGCTCTTGCAAGGGCGGCAAAATCCGGGTTATTAAATTGGATGTTAGATGAATGCCCTAACTTGTTTCTTTGTTCCCATTCAATCATACCGTATCTTCCATCTCGCCAAATCATAATAACAATCGGTATCTTCAAGCGAACTGCTGTTTCAAACTCTGCTATTGACATGATAAAAGCCCCGTCGCCGCATACAGCCATTACTTTTTTTTCAGGACAGGCAAGTTTTGCACCAATTGCTCCCGGAAGTGCAATCCCCATTGAAGCAAGCCCATTTGATAGGATACATGTATTTGGCTTTAATGTCTCATATTGCCGAGCAATCCACAGTTTATGAGCTCCAACATCTGAAATTAAAATATCGTCATTTGATAGAACTTCCCGTATTTCCTTAATGATACGTTGAGGAGCCATTGGGTATGAATTACTGGTTGAATGTAACAAACGATCTGTCATTATCGTTTCCTTTACATTACGATAAAATGGATCGATTTCTTTCCTTTGGTCAATTTGGTCAATTAAACGCAAAAGATTTGCAGATAAGTCACCAACAAGGGAAGCTTTTACCGGATAATAGTGATCTAACTCATGGTCTTGTACATCGATATGAATGATCGGTGATAGTAATGGGTTCCATTTTTTAGGTTCGTATTCGATGGGATCATATCCTATAGCAATGACTAAATCTGCCCGGCTAAAGGCTTGATTTACAATATCACCTTCTGGTAGCCCAATTGTTTGTAAATGAAGTGGATGATTTTCTGGAACGACGCCTTTCGCCATAAATGTTTCTGTGAAAGGGGCTTGAAGCTTTTCAATTAAAGTTAAAATATCCCTAGATGCCCCACCTTTTGAGGCATTATTCCCTATTAAAAATAGTGGGAACTTTGCTTGATTGATAGCCATAGCCACATCATTGATTGCTTGCTCGGACGACCGTACTTTTTTGTCATAAAGCTGAGTTTGTAAAGGTTCTCCATGGACAAGGGAGGTGGCGATATTATTTGGAAACTCGATATGGATGGCTCCAGTCAAATCCTTTGCAGCAAATGCAAAAGCCTTTGTTATAATTTTAGGAATAACTGAACCATCGTTAATAGGTGTACTCCATTTAGTAATCGGGCGGTATAGCTCGAGAAGATTTATATATTGATGCGCCCCCTTATGCTGCATAGGGAGATCGTTCTGTGCCGTAATTGCAATTAGCGGAATTCGATCCAAAGTAGCACAGGCAACCCCCGTCACCATATTGGTAGCCCCGGGTCCAAGTGTTGAAAGACAAACTCCAGGTTTTCCTGTCAACTTACCCATCATCCCAGCGATAAACGCTGCTCCAGTTTCATGCCGGCAAACGATAAATTGTATGCTCGACTTATTTATCGCGTCCAGCACATCTATGTTTTCTTCCCCCGGCACTCCAAATATGTACTCGACACCCTGATCCTCTAAACATTTTACAAAAAGCTCTGCTGCCTTCAAAAATACATCCCCTTCCTAAAAGCCACTAGTTTTATATCCTTATTAACTTACCTTTTATCTATCCCCTTTCAGGATGGATTTATTCGAGATCAAAAATACGTTATTACTGAATTTATATCAGGGCGAACAAATTTGTTAACTCAAGTAATTTCTACGAGTCACTATCAAATCGTGTGAGTTAAAAATCGAAGATGGATTCCCCGTGATGGGAATGTTTTATTATTCCGATAATGTAGTTGCCCACTTTGTTTATTTATATCCTAATATCGGTATTTATTGTTTGTATTTTGCGGTGCCCTCGATAGTTAATCGTTTTTATTAGGATAGAGCTTTATTGTAGTGTAGGGAATTTAACGATGATAAAGAAGATTGGAGTTCATTGAAAAAGGTTTGTATACTATAAGTGGAAACATATTTTTTTGTGGATTCTACTATCTCTTTGATTATATATTCCATTACTATTCATTTTTAATTTTCTATTCCGTCTAAATTCTTTTATATGGATTATATGTAAATATTTTGATTCCGAACAGTTGAATGATACAATATGTAAATAAATCTTGTAACAATGAAAAACAATACAATTCATAGGAGTGAAAGAAATGTCAGTTGATGTTTATCTTAATTTTAATGGGAACTGTCGTGAAGCAGTAGAGTTTTACGCACATGTTTTTGGAACAGAAACACCACAAATTATGACCTTTGGAGAAACACCACCTAACCCTGATTTCCCTCTTCCAGATGAAGCAAAAAATTTAGTCATGCACACAAGACTTAATATTGATGGAAGTAATGTAATGTTTTCTGATGTTTTTCCTGATATGCCTTTTGTTGAAGGAAACAACATAAGCCTTGCAGTAGTTAATAAGAACATGGATGAAGTTAAATCTATCTTTAATAAACTGAAAGAAGGCGGCACAGTAGTCATGGACCTTCAAGAAACATTCTGGAGTAAACTCTACGGTCAGGTAACAGATAAATTCGGAATTATTTGGCAATTGAATTATGATACTGAAGAAATGTGAAAATTCATTTTTTATAGAAATTTACAATGAAGGATATAGGACTTTTCTCTAGAGAAAAGTTTCTATATCCTTTTTGTTTTTTTCTAATTGAGGATGGTTGAAGGGATAGATTTTAAAAGAAGTAATGAAATTTTAGACTAATGCATGGTTACATTTCACCAATGGCAGGTATACATTACAACTTAATATCAACAAGAATGTGTAAAGATAAATTTAAAAGTCTCCGTTTACGAACATATTAACATCTCAAATACCATCATTTAGTCTAGGTTTGGCTGGGTCGCAGTTAGGCTTTTCTGAATTGGTCGATTCAGCGAGTTTCATTAAATAATAGCATTCTTCACGCGACATATGATCCGCCATTAATGGAGAAAATGTTCCTAGAGCTTGTACACTAAGTTCAAGTTCCTCCAATTCATTTAGAAAGTGCTGAAAAAGTTTTATTTCTAATTTGACCTCTGCATTCATCTTTTCTAATGCAGGGAAAGTGGATAAATTAGTCCGTAAATATCCGGCCAATTCGACTGCTTTTATATAATAATCATTAAAATGCTTCGTATATTGGACACTTTTCTCTTTTAATCGTTTTTCAACATCATCCAATTTGGATGATATGGCACCCGCATGCCCAGCGGCATCTAACAGCCAAACCAAATGATGATGGAGCTCATGATAAACTGGTGGAGTTTGATTGGATTTAAAGTGTTTTAATAACCTTAAATATTCTTCTAATTCGTTCACCATATGATTCAAAAATGTCGGTGAAAGATGTATTTTGATTCTCCCTACTAAATGTTTTTTCATTAGTTTTAACTTAAACTCTCGAAGTTTTAAAGCCGCATCTTCTGCCGCAAAAGTCAATTGTGAAATATCTTCCGAATTGACTTTACCAAGGAGAGTGTCAAATATTCGAATAAACTCCGATGCAATTTCAATATTTTTCAGTTCAACAGGTGCTAAAGACTCATGGATAAAACGGGAATGATCTCCTAAGATTTGCAGCCAAAACTGATGCTCGAATCTTGCTGTCTTTTCCCATACTTCGTTCATTTGTATCCCCCATATCCTAAAATATCAAAACCACTTATGATTTTTTATTCCTTTAAAGATATACTTATGAACAAAAGAATGAAAAAAGGTCAGCAAATTATGTTTATCCGCAAGTTTTTTAAATTATCATTCTAAACGGAAAGATTAAGGTGCGTTGCAGTCCTCTTTGCACTTCAACTTATACTAACCAAGCAGATGAAGAATGTATCTTCACTAGTTATGACTTATCCCAATAATCTTTACCTTGCAATCTGTTTGTATAAGCAACAAATGAAGTATAATAAAGTGTACTCTTATTTATTTTAGGATTAAAAAGAAAAGGCAAAACAAATAGGGACAAGTAGTTTTAAAGTCCTTGAGAATAGAGATTCACTTTTTCTGAAAAAGAAAAACTCATAGAAAACGCTATCCTTCCTGTATATTTCTACAAAAAGAATAACATTATGATGTTAAAAAAGAAGAGTGTTCATTTAAAATTAGCACTCTCCTTATACTAAACAATGCATAGATACCATTTTTATTTATTATATTTTGCAAAAGTTTCAATTACTACCCTAGTTAATATCTCAATTCCTGTGAAAATGGCTTCCTGATTAAATACCATGTTGGGATGATGTAGACCAGGCTCTAAATCGCAGCCCACCCCCAGCATTGTGGCCTTGATTGCAGGCCTTTCTTTTGTATAAAAATGAAAATCTTCTCCACCGGGGGTGATAATAGGCTCCACAAGCCCTTGTGCCCCTAGAGTGTTTTCGATTGCTTTCTCCATAAATTCTGCTGCTTCTTGATCAACAGATGCGGCATAAACTCTTTCTTTGTGCTTGAAGCTTATTTGGCATTGATAGAAGACAGACATTTTTTTCAGGACATCGTCCACTTTCTCAATCAATTCATCCATTGCTTCATTTGTTTGCGCACGTAAATCTAGACTGAACTTGCAGGACCCAGGTATAATATTCGCATTTTCCCCTCCCGCAGAAACCTGTGTCATTTTGACTGAATAAGATAGTTGCGGGTTTAGACGGATTCCTTTAATTTGATCAACAATCGTAGTAATCACTTCAATGGCATTTAAAGTTATATGCGGTCTTGCGCCATGTCCGTCAAATCCGTGAATCTCACCATATACTGTATCAGCTGAGCCATGAATAATTCCGGAAGAAGCTTGTCCATACTTAATTTCCTGAATAGGACGCAGGTGAAGGCCATATAGAAAGTCAACATCATCCAGTACCTGTTTCTCAATTATCTTTAAAGCACCTTCACCAACTTCTTCAGCTGGCTGAAAAATAAATTTTAACGTACCTGGAAGAATAATCTTCATTTTTCTTAATAAAAGCAAGACACCTAATACAATCGTCATATGAGCATCATGTCCACAGGAATGGTTAGCACGAAAAGTCCCGTCCACATCCTGAAGTAGAGCATCCATATCAGCTCGTAATCCAATCGTTAAATTACTTTTACTGTCCTCTGGTGACCACTTACCTACAACTCCAGGCATATCCGAAAAACTGGTCACTTCAAGCCCGTTTTGTTGGATCACCTTTGAAATATAAGATGTAGTCTGGAACTCTTTCCAGCTCACTTCAGGATTCTCATGAAGATGGTGGAAAATCTCCAAAACTTGAGGTTTTATTTCCTTCAATAATTCCTTCATCAAACCGCTCCTTATTTTCTCAGGAGATACCGAGAGCGACTGCCGCTATTAATGCTAAACTAGCAATCAAAGTCCATCCGAGAATTAATTTCCAAATAAATTTAACCCATCTCTCATATGGAATTCCAGCAATAGCCAGGTATCCCATTAATGCTGAGGACGTTGGAATGATGGAGTTCGTAACAGAATCCCCATATTGGAAGGCAAGAACGGCAAGCTGTCTTTCCAATCCCAAAATATCAGAAATAGGAACCATAATTGGCATTGTAGCCGCAGCCTGTCCACTGCCTGAAGAAATGAATAAACTAAGAAATGCTTGGGTGAAAAACATACCTACGACATTCAATGTTTGTGGTAGGTGGCTTATCCCCGAAGCTGCCATAAAGACCAACGAATCTATGATTTTACCTTCTTCTAAAACTAATGTAATTGCCCTTGCAAAGCTACCCGATTTCTCATCCTCAACACGGTCGAATTCACCGGCAGGAATTACATATGAAGCAAGTCCTGCCATGATGATTATGATAAATATGAGCGTATATGTATGTGGCACTTTTAACCATGCCTATTTCTTAACAGTCACATTATTTTTTTCCGTTTCCACCATTTCACCTCATCCTAAATGATTTGCTCAAGCAATTTCAATAAAAATATTAAACTTGCTCTTTCTTTATGGTTAATTGCCCAAGAACTTCCTCGTTGATATTAATTCCAAGCCCCGGTTCTCTTGTAAGATGTACATAGGGAATTTCATAATCAAGATTTCCAATATCCTGACTGAATAGCAGTGGACCTGTAAGTTCTGTACTGGTAATATTTTTTCGTGAAATGGCCGTATGGTATCCTGCTGACGATCCGATTGAGGATTCTACCATGGACCCAATTTGGCAGCTGATACCTGCAATCTCAGCTGTCTTTGCCAAATGGATTGCCTGATAAATTCCACCGCACTTCATTAGTTTTATATTGATTTTATCTACGGCCTTCTTTTTAATTAGTTCCTGTAGATGGTACCCGTGATGGATGCTTTCATCAGCCATAATGGGAATGGTTGTTTTTTCTTTGAGTTCTGCAAGACCGTCAATGTCTCCCATTCTAATCGGCTGTTCTAACCATGAAAGGTGAAATGGTTCCAAAGCTTTTACTGCTGGAAGGGCATTGGCATAAGTTCCCCATCCCTGATTGGCATCTACCCGAATTGGAAACTTCTCCCCCACTTTTTCTCGAACCGCTGATATACGCTCTACATCTGACTCAATACCCCAACCTACCTTAAGTTTTAACGAAGTATATCCTTGGTCGACAGCTTCCTGAGCTTTTTCAGCCATAATCTCTGGTTCGTCAATACTTAAAACCTTAGCAAAAGTTAGGGATTCATGAAATTTCCCACCTAATAAATCATAAATCGGCAATTTTGTGAATTTTCCCATAAGATCATAGCAGGCAATATCAATTGCCGCTTTTGCTGAAGGATTTCCCATAATGGCCGAATTCATAATGTCGTGAATTTTTTCCAAATTAAATGGATTTTCTTGTTTCACAGCAGGCAATAGAACATGCTTTAATACTTCGAATGTTGCATAAAACGTTTCCCCTGTTACATGTTCATCAGGTACTGCTTCCCCATATCCTACTAGCCCGTTATCGGCTATCAATTTTACGATAACAGAAGGCATATACTTATATGTTTCATAGGAAATAACAAATGGTTCTTTTAAAGGCAAATGAGTGGCATAAATTTCACAACGTTCAATAATCAAAACTAAACTCCCCTTCCAAAGTGTCGCTATATGTCGTTAATAAAAATAATATATACTAATCTCCTTTTTCTGTAAAGTCTGAATTTTTAAATTTCAGTTGGGTTCTTTAATTTTTCGGTAGCTAAATATAAATTTCGAGGTCTTCCTTGATCGTAGGGATGTTCCTCACCTCCTTTTGAAAGACAACCTCCTTCAATGAGCCTTTTAATGAATCTTTCTGCCGATCGACGGGTGCAATTCATGTATTCCTCTAGCTCTGCTGCAGAAAAAGCTCGAAAATTGTTTATGGAAATAAACTGATGAATTAACTTTATATTTTTTGCACTCATTTTAAGTTCTCTAGCTAGTCTTTGAATCGATTCATCCTCATTTTTCAATTCCACAAGGTGATTTTCTTCAAATAAAGGTCCTTGCAATTTTTGATCTTCATCCACCAAGCATGCGATCGTTTTACTCTTTAGAAATTTATTAGTAAAAAATAACGCTTGGGCTGAATGTTTTTCCGCCTCCTGAATTGTGTACCCATAACCAATACCAATTTGGAATAAAGTTTGAAATTCTCCTTCCATTTGTCCGATAATATCATTATAAGTATCGTTTTCGAACGCCTGCAATGCTCCACGTGTTGTATAAATCAAATATGGATTTAAGTATTCAAGAGAAACACGAGCTTGTAGCCTTTTACCCAACTTCTGTAAAAAATTTAAAAATGAATCACTTCCCTTAAGATTTTGTTGATAATCTTGAATAGAAATAACAGCAATCTGAGATTCTTCCGTTTTCTTTAGTTTCAACAAGGATATAGCTTTTGTTAGGCTTTCAATTAAGGTATGTTTGGGCTGGACCATATATCTAGAAGGAATGGATAGCCTTTGAAGCTCCTGATAAACTGCATGAATACTCGTTAGTGCAAAAAGGGTTTTTCCTTCCTTAAATTGTTGGCTGTGAAATTGGACATATTCAGCAATATTTAGTGTTTGGGTTTCTTCATCCCTCTTATAAATCCAAGGGTAATCCTTAACGGAAAGGGACTTTTCTACGATTTCTGATTCATCCAGCACCTTCATTAACCGATTTTGATCCGGTAAATCGATAGAAATTTCATTTAAAGTCACTTGTTCCCGATGAGAAATCGATAATAACGAGAGTGCTACAGTCAATTCATCAAAAGGAACATATATAGCTTCTATTACATTTTTTTTAACTTGATTGTAACCATAATAAAAAGGGATTGAACCTGAAAACAGTACTAAATCAGTTTGTTTACCAGCTTCTTCTATTAACAGACTGCTTTCTTCCGGCATCTTGTACTGAAAAGAAATAAATAGAACTTCAGGAAATAAGGGATAATGGACAGATAAGGATTCTAAAAAATACTTTGAGCCTATAACACCAATTTTCATTATGCTGTTTCACCTCTAAAATGAAATATAATAATATTATAACGGCAGAATCGTATCAGTAACTATTTTATATTAAATAATATACCAAAGTCCTGCACACTCCCGAGGGTAAGTCCCAATCGCCATCAAGTTAAGAAATTTATTGTTTCCCAAAACCTTTATTGGTCCATTTAGAACGGTTTTAACTACACTGTTATTGGGGTTGTGGTCTTTTTAGGTTGGTAAATCAATATGTCAAGAGCAAGAGTAATATAATATCAAATAGGTATATTAATTTACGCTTATTGATTTAATATTTACAATTAAATTATTTTTTAAAAATTTAAGAAGTAGGAACCATCCCCCTCTAAACGGACATTTAAAATAAACCCTGAAATCGAAACCTTTATAACAATATATATTTATTTAATGTCACACATTATAAAAGGTAAAAAAAGAAAGATAGGTGAGCAGAATAAAACATGCTCTATCTATCCTTCTTTGTACTACAAATAACCCCTTTTACAAAATTTGTTGTTTCACTCAAGCACCTGTTAGTTGATTAAGCAGAGTTACGATTATTCTTCTACATCACACAAATCTTCTGCAATCTGTTTTATTTTTTTAAATCCAATTCCTTCTCTTTGCTCTAAGGATAATGGGTGTTGTGTTGGTTCTAATTCTATATAAGGCCGCAAACCTATTGGACGAGTGTGTACCATTGTTTTTAAGTTAAGTGTTTCAGGATATCAAGGAATAGAAGTTTGCAGCCAACCAAACATAGGTTTCAAATCCTTTTCTCTTCCTTCTACTTCCCAATACTCCATCATTTTATCAAAATTTGTTTCACTTAATGAAACCCAAACATCCCAAATAAAAGGACCTTCCCTATCTATTACTGGAAGTTCAATACATCCACGAATAAAGAAATATTCAACATCAATAATACACACATCTTCATTCATCTCTATTCGTTTTTCTTGTTCTTCGATTGGTACTTCTTCATAGTAATCAGGAACAGGACTTCCATAACTCAAGGGAAGTTCTTCGTGGTAATTTCCACAACATTTACATTGATAACCAATATTATAATTGCTCATTTTACATCCCCCATATGAAAAACAATAGCGTTATCTCAATGTTAACCCAAAAAGACAATACTAAGTTTGATAATTTAGCCTGACACGTTAGTCGAATAACATAAAATTCTTATTTAACTAAACTACCCCTTTAGTTAAATAAGAAAGAGGCTGCCACAGCAACCCCTGTTATTGAAGAAAGTACCCATTTTGAACAAGAATATCTTTTAAAAGTAGTCGGGAATATCAAAAGATATGGAGTCAATATCATTTTCTTTAGAATAATACATACAAATACTATCCTTATATTTTTGCTTAGAAGAAGGTATTTCAATAAAATTAAATCTTCTATAAAAATATGTCCCAATATCGCTATATAAGAAGAAATTATTACAATCTAAATTTTGCTCTAATTTGTTTATCACTTCTTCAATTAATATAGAAGCATACCCTTTTTGTCTTAAATATAAAGGAGTAGCAATTGACCCAATCCCTCTAACAAGTAAGTCTTCTGAAGGATTTAGTTCATATACTATTAGGGAACTTAATAACTCTTTTGTATCAGTTTCCTCCAGAACATACCATTTCCCCTTTTTGTACTTACTTGAACCCTGACACATCCTTACATATTCTTGAGAAAGCATTTTGTCTCCCCAAACATCATAGCCCATCATATAAACTACTTCCATATCCTTGTCAGTTGCTTCTCTAATTTTTTTCAATATATCTCTCCTTATGACTGTATTTTCTTATAGATTCACTTCGCCTGTTAGCCTATACCTTGTGGTTTGAAATCCTGCGAATAAACGAGTCTTCGTGAGCATTATCTATTAAACTGAGGGAGTTCTATAACTTGTTACACCTACTCTAATTCACCTATAAACCAAATATCCTTTTTATAAACCTCCCCATCTTCATCATTTATTTCTTCTTTAAATCCTAAAACATTCATATTTTCGGAGATGTTTATTCTCCATTCATTTTCAAAATTTCCTTCTTCAGACAGGGGAATCCACTTTTGAAACTCGTCATTTCTTTCAAAGAACCCCTCAAAGTGAGAATTACCACAAAACACTATAATTTGGGAATCAAACAATGCTGGAAAATCAATAGAAACCACCACTCGACACTTATCAGGAGTATTTGGTTTGATTTCAATCAAATGTTCAGCCCTGTCTAATAAAGTTTGGACGCAAATTCGCTTAATTCCAAATGGAGTCCTATCGGAATCAATAAAACCTTGATCAACTGGTAAATGAAGATGCCAATATCCCTTATAAAAGTCCGAAGGAAAATCAGTTGTTTCCTCCCCAATTCGTTTTATCATATTTCTTGTCTTTCGTTTTAAACCTCTTAACTTCTTATTACGCATGATTATCTCCCATCTAATACCCACTCAATTTTAACATTCTTCCCAATATAATTATTGCTGCTTTTTAGAGTTTCCTATTTTATGAAATTCAATATTCTCGATAGTTACAGAACAGTTTGTTGTATTACTTTTGCTATTATTTTTTTGTTTAAAAGTTTTACTTTGTTGCTTGTAATATTCGTATATCTGTTCGTTTGTATGGATCGTGTTAGGATGAATTCCTTTCCTTCGGTATCAATTAAAAGTACACCACTTTAAGTGATGTACTTAATTTCATTCTGATATAAGAGCATGTTCCAGCAGGTAGTACAGTAATTTTAAATCCTTTTATTTAATGAATCTTCATTTTAAAAAATATGTACAGCAGTCCAATAGAGCTCTGTAGTCTCCTCAAGTTCTTCCATATCAACATATTCATTAATTTGATTTGGACTTCCCTGTCTCCTGCTCCAGTCGTGACAATTGGGGTACCAGCCAAATGAAGGAATGTTCAATCTGTTGCTCGCTCCTGGGACTCCGTTATATACCGCTTCTTTTCCAGCCTTTTCATTTTTTTTTACTTAAGTACTTTCAAGTGAAAAAAAAATCCACTTTAAGTACTTTTTTTCCTCTAGATTATTTTCACAAAAATGACATTCCGCGAAACAAAATAAAAAAACCTGAGTCTATGACTTTTTCAGGTTTTTTAGTGTTCTATTTTATTTTACTACCAAAGAAATGCAAGAAAGATTAAGGACGAAATTGCCCCAAAGGCAAATCCAGAAGCAGCCCCGCGACCAAATCCAGAATTAAAACCATAACCAAATCCTCCAATGTTACCACCATCATCAATTGGGCGAATATAAACACGGTTAGGAGTAACCCGATGTATAATTCCACGATGAACCGTCCCTCTATTTGTACGAATTTCTACTGGTCTTCCAACACCTTGCCTGCACCTATGATAATAATTGTGGTTTCCCATTTTAATACTCCCCTTGTTAATCGTTCTACATGGTATGCATCCGGGGACTAGCCTGCATAGATTAAACACCCAATACAAATGAAAAGTCTGTTTCAAATTTACCTTTTTGTTGATTTCAATCACGTATTGATTCAGCTGCATAAAATAAATGAATTACTTTTTTAAAGGAGACAATGCAATGAATCATTCATACCAAGACGCCTTAGCATTCTTAGGAATTGAAGGGGCTCATCCTGGAGGATTTGAACTAACTAAACAACTCTTAAAGAATGAAAAAATAGACCAATCCACAAAAATCCTTGATGCTGGATGCGGAACAGGGCAAACATCTCAATTCTTGGCTCAACACTTTCTTTGCCAAGTTTTCGCATTGGATAATCACCCTGAGATGGTAAAACATGCAAACCAACGATTTCAACAAGCTAACATACCCAGTAATGTTTATATGAATTCCATAGAAGATTTACCTTTTACTAATAATTATTTTGATTTTATCATGGCTGAATCCACAACAGCATTCACTAATATTCAACAATCGCTTTGTGAATATTATAGAGTCCTAAAACCTGGTGGTACTTTGATTTCTATTGATATGACGGCAGAGACTGAACTTAACCTTAATCAAAAAAAGGAAATAATGAAATTCTATAATTTAACGAATGTCTTGACACAATCGGAATGGTTAAATGCATTCAAAAAGGAGGGATTTAAAAATCTAAAAATTCTAAAGTCGAATACAGTTTTAGAAGAATTAAAAAATTCATCAGCTGTCGATAACCTAATTCTTCCTTTAAATGAATCTTTGGAACAAATCATAGAGGAACATTATCGGCTTGTCCTAACTTGTGGAAACAGTTTGGGATTTAGAGTATTTAGGGCAAATAAGGAATAGCCCAATAAAACTCTAATATATATATGCAAATATTTTTACAAATCTGATAAGGGAGTTGTTTTCTCTATTCATCTCTATCAATTATAAATTCCACTTGAATTCGTAACTAACAAACTGTGCAAAGTATAAAATCTCCAAGGGAATGAAATTATCGTAAAATCGGCTTCATATTTTCATCTTTAAATTAATTAATAAAAAAATTTAAAGAGGCTGTCCGAATTTTGAAACAACCTCTTTTTCACTTTAAATTCCTTAATTTTCTTATTACATCTAAGGACTCCGCTTTATTTACAAAGAAATAGCTTAAATAAAATTTGTGTCAGCTAAATTAGTGTTTTTGTCCTGTTGAAGAATTATTTCCTTCAAAATCCTAATTTATTGTTCAAGGTTATACAATTATTATTTGGTAATTTCTAATAGTTTCATAAACTTTGTAGCTTCGGAGGAGTCCAAGACAGGGAATTTAGTTTATGCTTTCTCTTTTGACCGAACGAATTGATTAAAGAATGAAAGTATCTTTTGATAGACGGCAATCTCATTTTCTTTCTTGGAAAAGCCATGTCCTTCATCTTCTAACAACATATATTCAACATCTCTTCCTTTATCCTTTAATGCTTGCACAATTTGGTCTGATTCTTCTTTGACGACACGAGGATCGTTTGCACCTTGAATAACAAGCATTGGCTTTGTCATAGAGTCTAAATAAGTGATTGGAGAATACTCAATGAGCTTTTCTTTATCTTTTTCCGGATTTCCTACCCATTGATCCATAACTGGCTTCCAGTCTTCAGGAACCGAATTGATAAATGAAAATAGATTAGATGGACCGAAAATATCAACAACTGCTTTAAAGTAATCAGCATGGCGACCGTGTAGAAGAAGAGCCATATAACCACCATAGCTTCCACCCATTAATAAAATATTTCCTTTTTGCGCATATCCTTGTTTTATCAACCAATCGAGACCAGCGACATTATCTAAGCGTGGCCCATATCCCCAATCTCCTTCTACCATTTTCATGAATTCCAAACCATAACCAGAAGAACCACGAAAGTTTGGAGCGAAAATACTGTACCCATGATTTAAAAAGAACTGAAATGAAGCTCTAAAAAATTTCCGTTCTGCCGCTTGTGGACCTCCGTGAGGCCAGAAAATGACTTCACCATTATCATTTTCCTTTTTTGCTCTAAAAAACAACGATTCAATCTCAATACCATCAAATGACGGGTATGTTATGACATCCGGTTCAACTAATTCATTTGAATATACTCCAGGAACATAATTCTGAGTTAATGATATCCACTCATTTCCCAATCGTTTATAAATATTATGAGGCTTAGTTGCACTCCTTCCTAATAAGTACAGAGTGCCTGATTTAGCGACTTCAAGCTTTTCTATGACACTGCAAGGGGAAGAAAGCTTTTTCCAATCAGTAGTTTGGAGATTGTATTCATATAAATGATCCTCTACACCCTTTTGACTAGTTACATATAATAATTGATGCTCTTTACTATATTTTAAGCCATCAAAACTCTCATTTTCCAATTCTTTAACTTTACTGAATTGGTCTGTTTCAAGGTCGTATGAAGCCAAATAGGTAAAATCTGAATCATAATCAGTCAGTAAATATATCATTGAATCTGAAACAAAAACACCATCATTAACTGTGTGTTGTTTCTCAGTAGGAGGCGTAAGCAGGATATTTTCATTACCACGTTTCGCATATAGAAGAGTATATGTATTAGCAAAGTGTTTATAGTAAAGTAAGATTTCTTCATTTGGGCTAAAGCCATATAAATACGTTGCTGCATCCTTTCCTTCTAGAACCTTTGTTTCACGCCCCGATTCTAAATCTAAACAATAGGCATTCAAATAGGAAGGATTTCCTTTCGATGAAGTGTAATAAAGTTTACTGCTGTCTTCCGATAACATCGGCATAAAATTACGAGTATCTTCATGATAGACAATTTCCTTCATCGCCCCACCTTGCAAGGGAATCCCGTAAAATTGAGTATTTTCATTGCCGTCTTGGTCAAATCCAGCAATAATAAACCTGCTTTGCTTATCATATAAAAGACCTTGGCAGCTTTGATCCACAAATGTGAGCGGATAAGGGAAGGTGTTTGGCAGATTCATCCCCCATAAATTATATTTGCCACTCAAATTCGTACTAAAAACCAGCTGCTTTTCATCTAGACTAACTGCAAAATCACCAATAGAAAAAGTTCGTAAAAACTGCTCGACATCAGGTTTAGGAAATGAAATCATAGTTTGCAACTCCTTATATTTTTAATATAATGAAAAATCTGTAATTATCATACCATATTTTACCTAATATTTAAAAATAAAACTGCTACTTTTAATTATTGCTCCGACCTAAAGTACCAATCAATTTATTCGGATGATTCGTAATTATATAATCACCATTACAAGATAAAATACTTCTCAACAAACCACTATAATTGAATTAGTAATACAAAGTTTTCATAGTACTCTTTGTACACATCCCAATTTTGAATCAATTACAAGACCAAAAAGCGACACATGTTATCATAGGGTATTAAGCCAGATCCAGATGGAAAGGGGCGCCATTCGGAAAAAGTAAAAAGATAGCCACTCCAATGGAATGGCTATCTTTCAGTTGACAAATCCACCAAAAAAAAGTTGCTGGGCTTGTTGTGAAGAAATTTTTATCATCTAATCATTGTATGATGATCAAAGAACACTTCTAATACCAAATAGATACTGCTTTCTTATAGGCGTCACTATTAGGGATTGCATGTATCCCCTGGGCCTGGGCCTTGCGTGGATCTAAGTCATATACCATTGGTGTATAGCATGAGGTCTGCCCTTTATTTACAACACCATTTCCTCCTGTGCTGTTACACGTATAGGCTTTACCATCTGTGCTTCGAACGATTCTAGCGTCTGCTTCATGATTGTATACAGCCGGACGTGTAACAGTAACTTTCGCCCAGGCGGTTTTACAGGTAGTGCTGAATTTCAATTCTACATACGAAACGGAATCAATCCATTTTGTATCCTTTGTTACAGCCGAGCTTGCACAACTATTATAGTTAGGGCTTTTTCCATCATAATTATGATTTTCGGCTAGTGCTTGATTATTTCCAAATACAAAAAAATCAATAACAAACATCGACAACATCATTACTAAAGATAAACCTATCATTTTAAGTTTATGATTCAAGTCGTTCATCCTTTCTTTACATAAAAGTAGAAGAAGGCTTTTGCTTTATGATTAATACCAGCCAGTTTCACCTGCCGTATATGGCCAAAATGCAACTGCTTGTGCTTTTCGCGGGTCTAAATCATATACCATAGGTGTATAACATGTAGTTTGACCTTTATTAATCTCCCCATTTCCTCCAGGAGATGCACAACTAAATTGTTTATTATCAGTGTTCCGGACGACTAATGCCGTTGCCTCTCCGTTAGTTTTAGCTGGCCTGCTTAGAGTAATCTTAGCCCAAGCGGTTTTGCAAGTAGTACTGAATTTCAACTCTAAATTTGCAGAAGCACCATTTAAATAAATTTTCAAATTCTTCTTTGTAACCGCACTAGCCGCACAACTATTGTAGTAAGGACTTTTTCCATCATAGGCGTGGGTTTCTGCAGATGCCTTATTGGTAAAGAAATCAAGGGAGCCAAAAAGGACAAAAAAAGCTACAAAAGTCAATGAAATACATAAAACCATTCTTTTCATTACATCAATCATTCCCTTCATGAAATTTATTCACCCTCTATATTACAATTTCTGGATATTTCTGTAAGTGTAAAATTCCCTAAATTTATGAAATACTTTACGGACAGTATTTATCATATATCTTGCTACTGCTTTTACAGTCTGATATGTCTCGTTTTTTCATCTGTAAAACAGACGTAAAACTATCAGTCCTCATGAGTTTTGATTATAAATAGGTGTAATACTAAGAAAATATACATGGACCTTTCGTATACAGCAATCCAACAAGCTACGTTGTCGGGGTATTTGGCACGGACCCAAAGACATAATAGTTTTGGGCTCGTTCTTTGTTTGTTGTAAACGGGACAGGAACCAATTGAATGTAGGCAAGTTCATTAAAGAAAAACGAGCATTTGTAAGCATTCTTTTCCGTTTCTTTATAAATACCGATTATTATATGAACCAAAGCAAAATGAATAAAAAACTCCTGGAGGTAGTGAAGGTTGTTTCACTAGTAGGAAGTATTCGGTAGGATTCTTATAACCTAAGGCTATCTAAGTTTATCAAAAACTTTATCTAGAACATTTTTATAGAGGGATTTTTTGATAAAATAATCATAAGTCATTTAATCAGCTACCACCAGAACATCAAGATGTCTAGCCTCTCTTAGTAGACGAGCAACAATTGAACCATGTTTAATTTCTTGCCATCTCGATCTTGCTGAATGCCCTATGATAACTTGTGTCGCTTTTTTATCTTGTAATTGTTTAGTTATTTCACCAACTACTAATCGTCGGTCTGCAGTTGAATATAATTCGAAATTACCACCTAATCGATTCGTAAGACTTATGATTTTATTGAGCATATTCTGCTCATCATTTGACAGAGTTGGTTGATCTTTAACGTACACAACAAACCACTTGGCTTTAAGACGATAGGCAATCCGAAATCCTCTTCTAATCAGGCACTCAGATTCTGGTCTAAGATTTACACAGACAAAGATTACTTCTTCTTTTCTCCACCGCCCTCTTACTCCCTCTTTTCGTATTAATGACTCTAATCTGTCGTCCACATCATCTGCTAATTCACGGAGTGCAAGCTCTCTCAATGCAATCAAGTTTCGTGTCTTAAAAAAGTGGCTAAGGGACTGTTCTACTTTATCCATAGAATATATATATCCCTCCTGCATCCGTTGTCTAAGTGCCTTTGGGGAGAGATCAATTAACTCTATTTCATTTGCAAATTGAAGAACATTGTCAGGAACGGTTTCTCTTACACACACTCCTGTTATTTGTTTTACACTATCATTTAAACTTTCAACATGTTGAATATTCATTGTGGAAATGACGGAAATCCCTGCATTCAGAAGGACTATTACATCTTGATAACGTTTTGGATTTTTACTTCCTGGTACATTCGTATGTGCTAATTCATCTACCAGCACTACTTCAGGATTGCGTATAATTATGGCCTCAAGATCCATTTCTTCCAGTACTACATTTTTATATGGAATATGTTTTCGCGGTATGGTTTCCAACGTTCCTACTTGCGCAGCTGTTTCTTTCCGTCCATGTGTTTCCAATAATCCAATCACAACATCAATTTCGTTTTGATTCAATTGATTGGCTTCCCTCAGCATGGTATATGTTTTTCCTACACCGGGTGCAGCCCCAATATAAATTTTTAACGTACCTCTTTTTACCCCTTGTATCTTTTCTTTTATTTCATCAGGAGAAAGCCTTCGATATGGATTTTTCCCCCTTATCTTTGACTGAATAGCGGGTATTACTCTTTCTCCATGTACTTCTGCACGATCTGCTACAATAAACAAATCAATATTTTTCGTTTTTCTCAATATTTTGTTGACTATTGAACCATGAATAATCTCTTCCCATCTCGTCCTTTTAGAGTGGCCTATAATAATTCGTGTTATATAATGTTGCATGGCATATTCAACTATTTCTTCAGCTATTTCTTCCCCTTTTATTGTCAGTTCTTCAAATTTTCCATTTAATTTATTAATGAGTTTTTGCATGGATCTTTTAAAAATCTCTTCTTCTTTAGATAATTTTCTTTGGGTTGGAATAAAGCTAACAATCAATAACTCCCCTCCTAAACGTTTCGCAATTTGATCCCCTCTTCGTATTAAGATGGATCCATTCCAATGATATTGTACACATACTAAAATCCGTTCCGAAGCACCGGAAGGTCCCAATAACCCTTCCTCTTCTCTATATTCAGTTAGATCCTCTTCCACTTCTCCAGCCAAAAACCGCAGTGACAGTTCCCTAAGCACCGCTAAGTTATTCTTATTGTATAATTGCACATGTTCTTTGGCTTGTTTATCACTTTCTCCTATTTCCCCTTCTTGGAGACGTTTTAAAATGGCTTCCGGCGTAACATCTAAAAGTCGTACTTCATCAGCTAGCGTCAATGTATCTTCGGGTACAGTTTTAACTAAGTGAAGTGGCAGTTGTAGTAATTGCTCTGCCACTTCCTTCACCCCTTTCAACTCATAAATATTTATTGTTGTTATGACACTGATTTCATTGCTGATTAATTCTTTAACATCTTCTAATCTAGTTTGGTTTGTAGCAGATGAATGATTGTTATAAGCTAATTGGTCAATTAAAATTACTTCTGGATTTCGTTTGTAAATTTCCTTCATATTCAAATCCTGTCTTACTTGACCGTTTTGTTCCCATTCAATAGAGGGTATAATTTCTAGTCCCCCTAATTGCTCAAGTGTTTTAGAACTGCTAGTCGCACTAACTACTCCTACAACAACGTCTATCCCCCGTCTTTTTAACTCGTTTCCTTCAAGGAGCAAATGATAGGTTTTCCCTGAACCACTCACAGCCCCAAGTATGATCTTCAGCCTGCCTTTTTTTATTTTAGAGATTGACTGCAGAATTTCATCTGATGTTTTTCTTCGAAATATTTCTGACATTTTTCCACCTCCAGATTTACATCTAAAGAAAAAGGAGATTAGAAAAAACTCTCCTAATTTGAATTACTTAAGTTCATCCAATGCAATATTTAACATCAAAACATTAATTCGGGGTTCACCAAAAACTCCCAATGAGCGGCTTTCCGTATATTTGTCAATAAGATTATATACAGCTTTTTCGGATAACCCTCTTTCATTAGCAATACGTGGAACTTGGACGTTCGCACCATAAGGAGAAACATTCGGATCTAGTCCCGAACCCGAATTTGTCATTAAGTCAGAAGGTACATCATCTTGATCAACAGTAGGATTTTCTTTTAAAAATTCTTTAATATCATTTTGGGTCCGTTCAATCATTTCTTCATTCGATGGTGAATAGTTGGGTGTACCAGATCCAGCTGCATCATATTTAATAGAAGAAATACGACCATGGAAGTAACCAGGATCTTCAAAAGATTGGCCAATCAATTCAGAGCCAATAATTTCACCCGAATCACTTTTTATTAAGCTGCCAGCTGCTTTTTCAGGCATTATCACCTGAGCTAGCATTGTCATCAGTAACGGATACGCAATTCCACAAATAACTAGTAGCACCAAAACCGCACGTATATTCTTTAACATGAATTCTCACCCTTATTTTTAATTTTAAGCAATTCTGAACATCACTAGTATTAAATCAATACATTTTATCCCGATGAAAGGAACTAACACTCCGCCTAATCCATAAAGAGATAAGTTCTTTGTTAGTAATCTTGTTGCGCTCATTGGAACATATTTTACCCCTTTCATGGCTAATGGTATTAGCATTGGAATGATAATGGCGTTAAATATCAGGGCGGATAATATCGCACTTTGAGGTGTTGCTAACCCCATAATATTTAGCACCTCCATTTGAGGTATGGCAAGCATGAACATAGCCGGTATTATCGCAAAGTATTTAGCCACGTCATTCGCAATGCTAAATGTGGTTAAGGCACCTCGGGTCATGAGCAACTGTTTTCCAATGGCTACCACTTCAATGATTTTTGTAGGATCTGAATCCAAATCCACCATATTAGCTGCTTCCTTTGCTGCATTTGTTCCTGTATTCATTGCCAATCCTACATCAGCCTGTGCTAACGCAGGCGCATCGTTTGTACCATCTCCAGTCATGGCTACAAGTTTACCTTGCGCTTGTTCCCGCTTAATAACGGAAATTTTGTCTTCAGGCTTTGCTTCGGCTATAAAATCATCTACTCCAGCTTCTTTTGCAATAGTAGCAGCTGTTAATGAGTTATCTCCGGTACACATTACGCTTTTAATACCCATTTTTCGTAGCTCATCAAAACGTTCTTTCATTCCTGGCTTTACTGTATCTTTTAAGTAAATTACACCGAGTACACGATTTCCTTCTATAACAACAAGTGGCGTCCCGCCTTGCATTGCCACTTTATCACTAATGTCTTTTAAATCACTTGGGACTTTTCCACCTTGATACAGGATGTATTCGATTATTGCATCAACTGCACCTTTTCTGACCTTTTTCCCATCAGTAAAGTCAGTTCCGCTCATCCTGGTTTCAGCTGTAAACTCTATTCCTTCCGTACCATTTTTATCTAATTCTTTTTCAGACAAGCCGGATTTTTTTGCAAATTCTATGACAGAACGGCCTTCTGGAGTTTCATCATGTAAAGATGAATATACCGCAAATTTGTTAAGCTCTTCTTGGCTTATACCACTAACCGGTATAAGGGCAGCAGCCATGCGGTTACCATGTGTGATGGTTCCCGTTTTATCAAGGATGATCGTATTAATATCACCAGCTGCTTCTACCGATTTTCCAGACTTCGCAATTACATTAAATTGTGTTACTCTGTCCATTCCTGCTATTCCTATAGCAGAGAGTAGACCTCCGATTGTTGTGGGAATCAAGCACACCAGTAATGCTATTAAGGTAGCGATTGGCAATGTCACTTTGATATATGAAGCAATAGGTACTAGCGTAGTACATACAAGCAAAAAGATAAGTGTCAAACTAACAAGCAAAGTACTTAGGGCAATTTCATTAGGTGTTTTTTGTCTTTTAGCTCCTTCTACCAAGTTAATCATACGATCAAGGAAAGATTCCCCAGGATCAGTACTTACTTTTACTTTGATATAGTCACTAATAACTTTTGTTCCACCTGTTACCGAACTAAAATCGCCACCAGACTCTTTTATTACAGCGGCTGATTCACCAGTAATTGCTGATTCGTCTACAGCAGCCACTCCTTCAATTACATCACCATCCGTTGGAATTAAATCATTGGCTTTCACTAAAACTGTATCTCCCTTGCGTAGTTCGGTGGCATCGACTATTTTTATACTGCCATCTTTCTGGATTAACCTTGCTTTAGTTTCCTGCTTTGTCTTTTTAAGACTATTTGCTTGTGCTTTTCCACGTCCTTCTGCTAGCGCTTCAGCAAAATTAGCAAAAAGAATCGTCACGAATAAAATGATGGTCACTGCCAGGTTATATCCTCTATCTGATACTCCACCAAAAAGGGTAGGAAATATAGAAAGTAGTAGTGTAATAACAAACCCTATTTCAACTACAAACATGACAGGATTACGTGCCATTACTTTAGGATTTAATTTATTGAATGCACCTTTAATCGCCTCAAAGACCATTTTCTTATTTATGTTTGCTTTACGCTTTGTACTCATTTGGAATACTCCTTTTCAACATTTATCTAATCGTAAGCCACTCAGCAACTGGTCCAAGTGCAATGACTGGGAAGAAGGTCAATGCTCCAATAATTAAAACAGTAGCTAAAAGAATGACAAGGAACGTACAATTATCTGTTTTAAATGTTCCGATTGTTTCTGGAACACGTTTCTTAGCGAGTAATGATCCAGTGACAGCAATCATTGCAATCATTGAGAAGTAACGGCCAAACATCATGACTAAACCAGTGGAAATATTCCAAAATGGTGTATTGTCACCTAAACCTTCAAAACCAGAACCATTATTGGCTGCAGAAGAAGTAAACTCATAAACTACTTGTGAAATACCATGAAAACCTGGGTTTGATATAGCCAATGACCCCATTTGTGTCGCTAAAGCAATGGCAGATGGTACTAAGATAATTAATGGATGCAGAAGAATCGTTATGGCTATTAGTTTCATCTCCTGTCCTTCAATTTTCTTACCTAAGAATTCTGGTGTACGGCCAACCATAAGACCGGCAATAAATACAGCCATTACTGAATACATTAGGATATTTATCGTCCCGACCCCATCACCGCCAAATACACAGTTCAACATCATCATTGCCAGTGGTGCTATGCCTCCGAGTGGAGTAAGGGTATCATGCATATTATTAACAGAGCCTGTAGTAGCAGCTGTTGTCACACTTGTAAATAATGCACTCTGAGCAATACCAAAACGAACCTCTTTTCCTTCTAAACTTCCATTCTCTTGTGAGAGACCTATTTTCTCTAATGCTGGGTTCCCATTATTTTCATTGAAGTACGTAATACTTAAGAAGATAAGCAACATTAATCCCATCGCTGAAAATAGGATCCAGCCTTGTTTCTTATTTCTCGCCATATACCCAAATGTCAATGGAAGAGCAGCTGGCAGAAGAAACATCGATATGATTTCTAAGACATTCGTTAATCCATTAGGGTTCTCAAATGGATGGCTTGAGTTGACTCCAAAGAATCCACCTCCGTTTGTGCCTAAATGCTTGATAGACTCTAATGCCGCTACTGGACCTCTTGCTATATTTTGAGTAGCTCCTTCTAATGTGGTAGCAATTGCCGTAGGATTAAGTGTTTGCGGCACCCCCTGTGACACTAGAACTAAACCAATCAAAATAGATAATGGAAGTAGCACCCGAGTAATCGAACGAGTTAAATCCACATAAAAGTTTCCTATACTCCGCTGATTTGTTAACCCTCTAAAAAATGCCATACATAATGAAATACCAGTAGCAGGTGTTGTAAACATCAGAAATGTTATTACCGCCATTTGGGATAAATAAGAAAGTCCTGATTCTCCGCTATAGTGCTGTAAATTGGTATTCGTAAGAAAACTTGCAGCAGTATTGAATGCCAATAACGGATCCATGTTGTCTATCTTACTAGGGTTACCTGGTAAGATACCTTGAAGGCGAATGATAATGTATGAGATGATAAACATGACTAAGTTACTCAATAGCAGTGACTTGGCATACTGCTGCCAACTCATATCATTTGTATCAATGCCAGATAGTTTGAAAATACCTCGTTCTATCCAGCTAAACATGCGATCTTGTTTTGTTATTTCAAGGGAATAAACATTCGTTAAGTATTTGGCCATCGGTATGGCTAATAAAACGACAAGAACCAATACCAAGCCAATTTGTAAAAAATCCATTTACTTTTCCTCCGTTAGTAACTATTAATATTTTTCTGGATAAATTAGAGCATGAATTAAATACAACGTAATCGCTCCGACGATAAGAAATAAAAACATTCTCTACTCTCCCTCTTTTTCTATAACTTTATTACAAAAAAGAATAAATCCTAAAAAGAGAAAAAAAGTTATAGCTATAAGTAATATCGATACAAAATCCATGTGAATTTCTCCCTTCTCATTCCAAACAACCATTAAGAATAAATTTCTTTTTTCCACCGCTTAATAATTACTGGCAATTGATCTAAAGAGCATTGTTTGTTAAAAGCCGATGACACAATCAGCTCCCATTCTTTTACACATGCCTTACTTTTTTTGTTTTCCACGCTTAATTTTTTCTTGGGTTAGATATTCCTGACTACTAAAACATAAAAAAATAGACCAATGCTTACTCTCTCTCCAGTATGTAGCCATGCAAATTCTATTCAGTTTCCAGCAGCGTAAAAAACATTCACGCATCGGAAAAAAGAATGACTTGCACAAGCAAACATATAGTTGGAGAAAAAGTACTCATTGGTCTACTTAACGCCTAGCAAGCTATACAGCTCTCTCTGCGATCAGTCTTCCAAGAAACCTTTTTCATTTATAGGCATAATAAAAAGACCTACTGAAATGACAGGTTGCTTTTTTGCTTTAATCACAACAAAAAAAGCCTCCTGAATTAAGGTGGTCTAATGACCTCCTTCGCTTTAGCCGACGAAGTTAGCTGACGGGTAGGATGGCGAAAGAGTGTCTCATCCCTTCTGCAAATGCAGAATTAACCCCAATAATAGTGGGTCCTCCGTTCTCAATTACTTGAGATTTGGCCGATATCAAATTGTTATTTATGAGGATTATTCTACGCTCACCATTGAAGGTTTGTAAACCTCATTAAATCTCGAAAAAACTTCAAATTCGTTCATATAAGTCCATTTCAATCAAATTTATCCAATAAAACCTTTATTTACTCAGAAATACTATTTATTACGTATTTTTCTAAAGTTTTACAAACTATATTGACAAGAACTTAGATGGGGCATTATGATAAACTCCATAAATTACTGAGAAAAAATGGAGGCAATATGTTAAATTCTAAAAAGAAACTTGAGGCTGAGATAAGTGAAGCATTTATTAAGTTCCAGCGTGATCTGATAGGCAGAGGACCACAGGAAGCCAAAACATACATAATTAATGACATGTTGATTACTCGTTTTAAAGGTGTCCTGACAGTGGAAGAAAAGCACCTTGTCAGTCACAATTCCGGCAAAAAACTTGTAAAAAAAATGCGCTCGCTTCTTCGTGAAATGTACACCAAGGATTATGAAAAAATAGTTGAAGATCATACTGGGTGCAAGGTTCTTTCCTCCCATAGTGATATTAGCACTAAAACAGGTGAAAGAATCGAAGTTTTTATTATGGATAAGGATTTAGAGAGGTACATAGAAACTATCAAATAGGTAATAGTACTTGATTTGAAATTAATTATGAAGATAAAAAGTATTGAAGTTTTTTAACGAACTTGTTTAGAATTAGTACATAACATTTCCTTAAAGGTTCTAGATACGATTCCAATAAGCCCCTATATTATATTAAGATTATTTTTATCTAACAAATTTGCTGGTTGTTTATCCCATTCATCAATAACATCCTGTAACCGATATGGTCGAAAGCTGGATTATTTTATTGATCTTTTTTGATAAAAAACATCTGTAGGATGGCTATGAATGTTGTCATCTTAACCGATGTTTTTTACGTTTTCATTAAATACAAAGACCGTTATTAGTACTTATTATGTTTCTGCATTTTATAAATTCCAGAAATTTAATACATTTTATAGGTAGGGATCGTCAGAATCTTCAATTGTATCCAAATCTTTTACTATGAGATACGAAATAGTTGCTTTGAATGGCTGGTAATAAATTGAGGATTATTTCTCCTGAATCAGCGATACAATGTATAACTTGGAATCGCATTACAGAGAGCTGTTTAGCACTCACTGCTTCTCCTTAATGTGTAATACCATCAAACTCAATGGTTTTGTCCATAAAGTTCCCTGGGAAATTATATAGGATATCTAATCCTTTTAGTTAGTTTTTATCATTTAAAAACAATACTCTTTTATTGTGGAGAGTGCCTTAAATTTCTCCTCCCTTAACTCTTAATAATCTTCTTCTCCGTAATAACTGCTTGTATTAGTTTGTCTTCGGTACTACCTTCCCAACCATTTTTTCACTAACAAATATCTGTATTAATCCAGCCACAAAAACCTCGATTAACACAAACGGAAATGATTATAATATTAAGATACTAATAAGTATTGTATTCAATTGTAAAAAGACTGACACAGCAAGCATCCTCACCTTAACTTTGTTTATAGAAGTGTATTATTACCATATTATTAATCTTATGACATAGACTATAAACGTAACAACATCAAATTACTATATCATTGTGGAAGCAGGTATATTTATTGTTGAGTAAGCCAAGCCACGTACTTCCATCATTTCCACTACATTACAAGAGCTCAATTTGTACCGCGCGGGTATCATCTCACTGTTAGCAATCCATACTTGGGTGATAATGTTACTATAAACAAATTTGGTTTTCCATACAGATTCAACACCTTTTGCAGCGCAGTAGTATCATTATGTCCAAATGTCCAAGATTTAAAGATTACTTGCATTTGTCATGAATTTTTTGCATTAGAACTCAACAGAGTATATAATTACATTTCATACAAAATATGCAAAAAGGAGAATGAGAGTTATAACCAAGTTGTGTTTACCATTTTAATATTTAAGGAGGAAATGTCTATGAGCATGAAAAAATCCTTAATAGGAGTGTCTACAGCTGGATTCATAGCACTTCAAATTTTACTCCCTACAATGACTGAAGCATCAACGACCGTCAAATCCACCACTCATTATGTAAATGCAAGTGATCCTTACCCGGGTCATGTCATAAAATACGGGGATCGAGGACCTGAAGTGAGCAAAGTACAGAACCAATTAAACAAGAACAATGTCCCAATCTCTGTGGATGGCATTTTTGGTTCGATAACGCTTAAGAAGGTCAAAGAATTTCAAATGCGAAGACATTTGAACACAGATGGAATAGTTGGACCTTCCACTTGGACTGCGCTCTATCAAACTGAATTTCCTTATCCAGGTCATGTTATTAAAATTGGAGATCAAGGTATGAGTGTGACCAGAATTCAAGCACGTCTTAATGACGCAGGGGGATCAATTAAAGTGGATGGTATTTTCGGACTAAAAACTCAAGTCAAAGTGAAAGAATTCCAGAAAAAATTCGGATTACAAGTAGACGGAATTGTTGGTCCAGAAACCTGGGACATTCTCTTTAATTATCAAGAATAGGCTGTGTGAATAAATTAGCCATCATGTAAACATAAGTATCGACTCGACAAATAGATAAGGCTGTCGAGGGTTTCTCGACAGCCTTACATTACCATAACAATAGAGTCTATTTAACAAAATATGTTGTACATTATGTCATCAGCTTATAAGGCTCATACTTAGTATAAACATCTTTACGGCGCTTTCGATCTTTAAATGTTGTAGCTGCACCACTTTTCCGATTTTCATATAGTTCATCAATATCCACTGCTCCGGTAATTACTGTATGTTTATTAGCTTCTGCTTCAGCTACTACCCCATTGGCTGGCCAAGCTTTGTCACAAGGACTTAATATGCTTGCACGCCCATATCCGTTCGGTAGAGGGTCCCCTGGTTCACCAACAGTAGGACAATGAACAAAGTATACTTGGTTCTCAATGGCACGTGCATGAGCACAATGACGTACTCTCCAAAAACCAGCCTCAGTAAAAGTGTATGAAGGACAGAAAATAATGTCTGCTCCGTTTACACTTAGTATTCTTGATATTTCTGGTATCTCTGCTTCATAACACACTGCTATGCCAATCTTTACAGGACCTATAGAATACACTTCAAGATTATTCCCTTCAGATGTTTGCCAATTTGCTTCAGCAGGAAAGATATGAGTTTTTTTATGTTCAACATAAGATCCATCTTTATCAAAAATGTATGCAATATTAAAGTACTCATTTTCACGACATTCAAGATGTGAGCCTGCAATGATAACCTGCTTTCTTTTTCTTGAAATTGAACTAAAAAGTTCTTTATATTGAGTGGTATATTCGTCGATCTTGATTAATGACGAAGCATTCTGATCCGGAAAAGTCGCTAATAACCCGATAGTTAACAGTTCAGGAAAAATGATATAATCTGAGTTTTCGGGTACTTGATTGATTAAGTCTTCTACTTGTTTCTGGAATTCATTAAAAGATGCTGCTTTTTCTACACGAAATTGACAAGCAGTTATTTTAACTTTCACAGAACCCCTCCCAATTTATATCTTAATGTAGAAACGATATAATCATGAATTACATACAAACGGCCAAAGCCCTACTTGATCTAGTAAGCCTCAGGAAATATTACTTTTATTTATTTCATTCATTTGCCTATCCTGAATAGAAATATTTTTAGTTAGTTCACTTACAATAAACGTTACTATTATATTTATTAACAAAGCTATAACACCTGTACTGATGTCATTAATTACGTGTGGTATATTCGGCAGAAATGTAGCAATTTTCACACCTGAAATTGTCGCATATAAAACAATAAGTACTCCAGCAAATACCCCAGCAATTGCTCCATATTTATTAATTATATTGCTTTTTGGTAAACTGCAAAATAATGCTGGTGCTAATTGAGTAATTAGACTATATGACATGATATTCAAGATCGCTAGTGCTTCACCACCTGTTACAGTAACAATTAAGGCAATGATTGAGATACCAATAATAATCAATCTTGAAACAATTAACTGTTGTTTCTCATTCGCTGCTGGAACCAAAACTTTGTAAAAACTATTTGTTAACCCTACCGATGCAGCCATTAGCATAACGGAGGCCGGCACTAGAGCTGTCAATAAGCCTGCAGCTCCGATTAAACCGATTACCCATGGATCAAATGTTTGAATCGCTAACCTTAAAAGCGAAAGATCTCCATCAGCCCCTTGCAAACCCGGGATTTCCATAATAGCTGTAAAACCTATGAAAAAGACAAAGAGCAATAACAAAGTGTATAGTGGTAAAGCAATTGCATTTTTACGAAGTGTTCTTTCTCCATTTGACGAAAGAACAACCATGAATGTTTGTGGTAATAAATAAAACCCTAAAGCATTTAACAAAACCGTGGAGATAAACCAGGATTGACTCAACCCTTGATCAGCTAAGATTAACATTTCAGGTTTAGCAGCCTGAACTGTCTCGAACATTGGCTGAATTCCTCCAAAGTAATGAAACGGAATATAAATGCCTAAAAATATTACAACCACCAAAATCATAAAATCTTTAAGTATAGCGGTCCATGCTGAGCCATGTATACCTGATATCATTACATAAGTTGTTACAACGATAGCACCGATTATGCTCGCTGAAACTGGTGAAATTGCTCCGTAAGAAGCTTCTGAAACTATTATTCCTAACCCTTTGAGTTGTATAACTATATAAGGGACGAGTGCCAAACTTCCCAAAACTGCCACTATCATCCCCATTGAGCGACTGCTGTATTTAGATGCAAAATAATCTGGTTGAGAGATAATTGAATGTTGCTTTGAATATCTCCAAACTTTAGGTACTAACCAATAAGATAGTACATAGGCTAAGAATATATATGCAGGAACGTAATAAGCCGCTGCACCTTTTGAGTAAGCCCATCCACTTCCGCCAAGAAACGTAAATGTTGTATAAATTTCACCTGCAATTAGTAGAAAAATGAAGAATGTACCGAAGCCCCTGCCACCTACGGCAAATTGCTCCATATCCATATCCTTTCCTTTTCTTGCTTTTATCCCTAAATAAAGAGCTAGAACTAAGAAGATAGAAATAATAAATAATGAGATATTCATTCTAGATCACTCCCTTTATTATCAGGATCAAATTTATATACAAACATTAAAATAGCCGATGCCATCACCATCCAAAATGAAACCCAAAATAACAAAAAAGGCATTCCTAATATGTAAGGTTCTATTTTATTTGCATAGGGCAAAAAACCTAAAAACCCTATGAATGGTATCCAGAGCAATAGCTTAATAGCTTTCAAATTATACCCTCCCTGTAATTCGTAGGTTCGATAGTTAATCTTTAAATTAAGTGAATCACCATCAGTAAGGTTTTTTTATCCATTACTGATGGTTTGATGAATCATCATTTGTCACCCGTTTATGTTCTTCAATCCAAACTACAAACAAATTACAAATGAACTCTATTTTAATTATTCTTTCTAAGAATGTTTATTTGGACTGTATGGCAAGTACAGTTTCTAATATCACATTTACTCCCTTTTCACAATCTTCCCATGTAGTAAGCTCTTCTTCACAATGACTTTTACCATTAATGCTTGGTACAAAAACCATGGCAGTTGGAATATAACTAGCTATGAACTGGGCGTCATGACCAGCTCCACTTACCATTCTTTTATATGAAAGACCTAATGAATTAGTAGATTGTTCTAACAAATCACAGATTGACTTATCGAACCAAACGGTATCCCGGTCCCATAATTTTGTTGCTTGGATTTCACAGCCATCTTCTGAACCGGATGTTGTAAGCCCTTTAATTATTTCCTCAATCTGCCTAATCGTTTTTGGATCCTTATGTCTAGCTTCTAACGAGAAAATAACTTTATTTGGAATAACCGTATGAATATTAGGAAACACATTTACCCTTCCCATCGTAAAAACTAAATCATCGTCAAGCATACCAAGTTTTTGACGAGTCTCTGTGATTAAGCTATTCGAAGTAAAGAAAGCATCTTTTCTCATATTCATAGGAGTGGTTCCGGCATGATCAGATTCCCCTGTTACTTCGATTTCATAGCAAACCATTCCAAGAACACATTCAACAACACCAATGGTTAGTGACTCACGTTCAAGAATAGGTCCTTGTTCAATATGCAACTCTAAAAATGCTGTGGCCTCTTTTAAACGAGACTCTACTTCACCTGCATACCCACTAGTATTTAATGCTTCTTCAAAAGTAGTTCCTTCACTATCTGTTTTTTGTAGCATAATAGATTTTTCGAATTTTCCTGAAAGAATTCCAGATGACATCATAGAAGGTTCAAACCTGGCTCCTTCTTCATTAGTAAAATTAACAATCATTACCGGAATTTTGGGTTTGATATTATTTTCTACTAGGGTTCGCACCACTTCTAAACCAGCTACTACTCCTAAGATGCCATCAAACCGTCCACCCTTTTTTACTGTATCCATATGTGAACCCATTACAATCGGCGGTTTGTTTTCAGTTCCTGCTAAAGTAGCGTAAATATTCCCCAAATCATCAACTTTTATGGTCATTCCCAATTCTTCACAACAAGAGCAAAAGTAATCACGAACTAATCGATCTTCTTCAGTCAGTGATAAGCGAGTGACTCCATTGTTTACTGTACGTCCAAAATCCGCAAATTTTTCAAGCGTATTACTTAACCTCTCACCATTAATTAATAATTTTTGTTTTTTCATAAAGCATATCCCCCTTCAAATAAACTGCAAAATTTCTTAAAGCTCTATCTTCGGCTTTACACTTTTCAAATTCTCGCATTGAAAAAGTAATGTAAAAGACCCAATACTATAGATTATATTTCCACTAATGATTCTCTATGATATAGAATCTCACCATCTATAATCGTTGATTCTACTAGTAAATCTTTTATATGAAGCGGGCTAACTTTTAAAATACTGTCAGTTAAAACCACTAAATCTGCCAACTTGCCTACCTCTATACTGCCTTTAATATCTTCATCAAAACTCGCAAAGGCGCCATTCCAGGTGTATAGTTTAATGGCTTCCATTACGCTAATCGATTGAGCAACACCTATTTCCGCCCCAGACTGGCTTCTTCTATTTACAGCAACGTGAATACCTAATAAAGGGTTATAATCAGTAACTGGAGCATCTGAACCACCAGCTGCTAAGATGCCATTATCAATATAATCACGCACAGCATACATGTGGTTGACTCGATTACCATAGTGTTGAATATATATATCCCCGAATTCATAAGGAAATGGAGGGTTTGGGATAGGGATGAGTTCGAGATTTTTCATTCTCTCTTGTAAATCTGGCGACGAAATCCCCGCATGCTCAATTCTATGGCGATGATCTTTTCTTGGAGATTCTTCCAACGCCTTTTCTACACAATTTAAATACATTTCAATCGCTCTATCTCCTTGAGCGTGTACAGTGATTTGATAGCCTTTTTTATGTGCTTGTCCTAAAACTTGATAGATTTCTTCTTCACTATAATAAAGAATACCGAAATTATCAGGATCACTTGAGTATGTCTCACGAGTGGCAATCGTAGGACCAGTACTACTTCCATCTGTAAACAATTTGACAGGTCCAATTTTGAATCTTTCGTCCCCAGTACCGGTTACCACACCTGCTTCTACCATTTTATTAACAAATTCATGAGAATTATTTAATGAACCAATCATTGCATATATACGAACACGAATATCCTTACTTTTAACAGCTTGTTGAAGTAAACGGAAACTCTCAGGACCATATGCACCTGCTTCATGAATACTTGTTATGCCAGCTTCAACGAAATGCTCTGATGCAATTTTCACAGCTTTCATAAGTTCACTTTCTGTATAACTTGCAATTTCAGTCATTATCATATTTGCCGTTTCAATTAATCTGCCTGTAAACCTTCCAGTCTTATCCTTTTCAATGATCCCTCCTGTAGGATTCTCAGAGTTTTCATTAAATTTGGCAATCTCTAACGCCTTGCTGTTAACCACGCTTATATGACTGCATGTACGAGATACTATAATTGGGTGTTCGACTGAAATTGCATCTAACTCGGCTATTGTTGGATAACGCTTTTCTTTCACAACCGTTTCATTGAATCCCCAAGCACGTATCCATTCCCCTTTAGGGATTGTTGATGCTTTCTCCTTCAGATCATTTAACAAATCCCCTACAGATTCGATATGATCAGCCTTACAACTTACTGCCAACTGATTAACTCCGTATAAAATAAGGTGAATATGAGAATCAATAAATCCTGGAAGTAGTGTTTTTCCTTGCAAATCGATCACTTTCGTTTCTTCACCGATAAAACCCGTAACTTCTTGATTTGAGCCAACAACTGAGATACGATTCCCTATCACCGCTACCGCTTCGACTACTTTATTCTTTTGATCAACTGTAATAACTTCTCCGTTAATGAACACAATATCAGCTTGCATAAACACACCCCTTATTGAATTACGCTTTTAGAGAATCAGTATTTAAAAGCTTACTTCTGATCTGTTAATTCCTATTTTTATAACAAAAATAATTCTAGTATTCTTTAAATATTTACACTCGTCCTTTTACGATTTCAAGGAACTTAGGACACACCGTAAAATCCCAATATTAGGATTTCATACCTTGGGTATCCTACCTATTCAATTTAGAATATTCAGTTTTTAATAGTTTCATTATATCTACATTAGAAATTAAATACATTAGACATAAAGTTAAAAATTTCATCGATTTTTTATACTTTTCATATGATTATGTCTTATTCACAAATTATCCAGGGGTAAAATTACCTTTTTGTCGAGGCGTAATAAAGGAGGATATAGAGAAAGCAGAGTAATGATAGTCATCTACATATACCCCTTATTGAAAGAGAATATTCTAACACGCAATACGAATTATAGAATTCAATTCATACATAACAAAAATTCCCTTTTCATCTCCCTTTAACAGAGTGGTATTCTTTGAAATGTTTGGAGGAAGACATTTTCTTAGTAGAAAAGGATAGATAAAGCCAATGAGATGGCTTTATCTATCCTTTAAAATTTCTTCTTTTTCATTTACCTATTAAATCTCTTGAAACCTCCCAATAAGCCCCATAGTCAAATACTGTTTATTTTCATTAAAGTCCCATGGCCAATATCTAAGGGATAGTTCACTTTTATCCACTTTTTCCATAAAATCTTTTATTCCAATCAGTGCTGCACCATACCCAATATTAGAGGCTAAAGCAAAGATAGCATTAAACCCTTTATTAATAGTTTCCATATATTCAGCCTCTATCTTTAAAATATCAGACCATGTAATATAAAACCCATTTTCAATGCAACATTTAGAAATGGAGTGATGCAAGGTAAGTACAATCTGATCTCTTAGATCGAGAAATCCATCCTTAATCTTTTCTAATTCTTCCTTCTCATATTGGTGCTCATATTCAGAAAGTGTATCTATTGCCCAATTATAAAACAATTGGGTATAAATTGCGGATGTTGCAACGATATCAAAATGATTAATATAATCAGCGAAAACTCCATCTGCTATCTGACCTAACTGATTCTCAGTTTCTTTCATAAATCGTACAATATCCTTGACTTTTTCCCTACGCTCAAGCAAAAAAGAAAGCTTATGTTCAAAATCTATTTTATTCAACCCTGTTACATCGAATTCAATCAGTTTGATTTTATTACGAGTACTTTCCGAAAAATTCTTAGTACCTTTTTTCATACTTTCTACATCTATATCGAATAAATAAATGGAGTTACATTTAGTCGCAAGATGGTCTAAATCTAGATCATCGCAATTGCCTGCTCCAAATATTGCTACGTTATCAACTAAACCTTTTTTCAAAAAAACGGCATCGAATAATCCTGTGACTTGTTCACGATGCTTTGTCCATCTAATTCTTCTGAATTCATCTCTATTATGATTCATTTCTCTTTGAAAAGTTTCCAAGAAAATCGCTCCCTTTGAGGTCCTCTTTACTAAAATATTGTATCAAAATATTTCTATAATGTAGAGGGCTTCAAATAGTTTCACAAAGCACCGAAAACAATACTGCTAATATACAGCAGTTCAGACTGTAGACAAACTCGATAAATAATTGAGTTTGTCTACAGTTTTTTTTGAGGATTTGTAAAATTTGAACATTGATTGGAACGTAGGGCGGTCCGGGAGCCTCCTCGGCGCCCTTTGCGCCTGTGGGGTCTCGCTTGGACGCGCTTTTCCCACAGGAGTCTCGCACCTTTCGTTCCAATCAACTTTGTTTTAACATTTAGGTAGAACCCCTTTTTCCAACAGTCTTTTTTGTTTTAGGCTATGTTAATGATTCATGTTGTTTTTATTTTTAAACAAAGATCTTCGTAATTGAAGGTCTACATTTTTTATGGCAGCAATTCAATTTGGCAATACAAAAGTATTTTTCTACCAATAATTTAAACAGTTAGTTAGAATATAAACAAAGAAAGGTGATACATAATATGAAAAAATATATTACTTTTGTTGGACAAATTTTAATGGGTATTTCTATTTTATTTCTTGTTATGAAAATATTTTCAGTTTCAATAGCAGTACCTACATTTTTATTAGGGTTATTTATTTATATTTATGGGAGATTAAATAATAAAAAATCTCAATAGGAGGTTTTAGGTTTTAAAAAAATAAAAGAGTCTAGTATAAAAATATACTAGACTCTTTTATTTCATAGTTTACTTAATAAGTTCCTCCTAAAATGTGTAACTTATTCAACTACTTCTTCTTATAGACCCAGATAAAATAATATACTGCAAGTGAAGTTAATCCAACATTCGTATATATGAAAAATATTCCAGCATACCAAATATTTTTTTCAGCAAGTGGGTCGAAAATATAATGTAAAAAATGATTTATTGCCACATACCATATGCAAACATACCAGAATACTTGCTCTTTTCCTGAATTGAATTTTTTAACAAGTTGAAGAATAACAACCCAGAGCACGAGTATTAATGATGTGCCAATTAAATTGAAGGGGTAAGTTACAAAATAAAAAATGTATGCACTATTATAAAACGCAATAATGGACAACAAAAGCATTAATAGTGATTTTCTGGATTCTTTTCGTGTAATAAAAATATATAAACCGACTAAAATACCAACACAAGAATAAATATAGTGAAATATATTTTCCATTTCAAAACCTCAAATTTAGCAACAAACTTTTATTTTGTTTCGATAAATAACGACATTCTTATACTATTATAGGTTAAACTGCTTGGAAATAAAGAACTTTCAACAATCATTTTACTCACTGTTTCGTTAAAATCTAAAATACTTTTATTTAGTTCTATACTATTTCTTACATTTTCAGTGTTGTTCCTATAATTAAACTTTTCTTTCTGTTCCGTTTTTGAATTAGCACCACTTATTTCCAAATTACACCAGTTCTTATACAACTAAACTGCCCCGTTAGTTCCGTAAGAAAAAGGCTGCCTTAGCAACCTCCCTAATTGAATTAGGAATGAATATAGTATTCTTTTAAACTGAT
>NZ_JBNNTG010000012.1:0-111501 GCF_050278525.1 Peribacillus sp. NPDC096540
GGCGACATGTGGAGCTGACTGATACTAATAGATCGAGGACTTAACCATAGCTTTAAAAAAATGAAATACCTTCTTATTATCTAGTTTTGAAGGAATGAAAATTTCTTCTTGCATTTTTTCAAAAAGACGTTATAATAATATATGTCTTAAAAAAATGTAAACATTGTTTGGTGGCGATAGCGAAGAGGTCACACCCGTTCCCATTCCGAACACGGCAGTTAAGCTCTTCAGCGCCGATGGTAGTTGGGGGTTTCCCCCTGTGAGAGTAGGACGCCGCCAAGCAGTTACACATATGGAGGATTAGCTCAGCTGGGAGAGCATCTGCCTTACAAGCAGAGGGTCGGCGGTTCGATCCCGTCATCCTCCACCATTTTACACCTGCCGGTGTAGCTCAACTGGTAGAGCAACTGACTTGTAATCAGTAGGTTGGGGGTTCAAGTCCTCTTGCCGGCACCATCTTTTAAATTAAACGTACGAGCCATTAGCTCAGTTGGTAGAGCATCTGACTTTTAATCAGAGGGTCGAAGGTTCGAATCCTTCATGGCTCACCATTATATTATGCGGGTGTGGCGGAATTGGCAGACGCACCAGACTTAGGATCTGGCGCCGCAAGGCGTGGGGGTTCAAGTCCCTTCACCCGCATCTTTCATGCGGAAGTAGTTCAGTGGTAGAATACAACCTTGCCAAGGTTGGGGTCGCGGGTTCGAATCCCGTCTTCCGCTCCACTTTTCGTATGTGCCGGGGTGGCGGAACTGGCAGACGCACAGGACTTAAAATCCTGCGGTAGGTGACTACCGTACCGGTTCGATTCCGGTCCTCGGCACCATCTTAATATGCGCCCGTAGCTCAATTGGATAGAGCATCTGACTACGAATCAGAAGGTTGTAGGTTCGACTCCCGCCGGGCGCACCATGTTTTTTTGCGGGAAGTAGCTCAGCTTGGTAGAGCACTTGGTTTGGGACCAAGGGGTCGCAGGTTCGAATCCTGTCTTCCCGACCACGTGATTACTAATGAATGGGGCCTTAGCTCAGCTGGGAGAGCGCCTGCCTTGCACGCAGGAGGTCAGCGGTTCGATCCCGCTAGGCTCCACCATTTTTCATCAAAAACTTATATTATATTGGCGGTGTAGCTCAGCTGGCTAGAGCGTACGGTTCATACCCGTGAGGTCGGGGGTTCGATCCCCTCCGCCGCTACCAATAAATATAAGGACCTTTAGCTCAGCTGGTTAGAGCAGACGGCTCATAACCGTCCGGTCGTAGGTTCGAGTCCTACAAGGTCCACCATGTAATTTTTTTAGCCACGGAGGTATACCCAAGTTCGGCTGAAGGGATCGGTCTTGAAAACCGACAGGGGAGTCAAATCCCGCGGGGGTTCGAATCCCTCTACCTCCTCCATTTCTTTTAAAAGCAGCAAGTTGTTTTTAAACAACCTTTACATAGAGGAAGCGGAAAAAACAATATACACGAAAACTTGATGCAAAATCGTTTTATTATTACCGTCGCGGGGTGGAGCAGTCCGGTAGCTCGTCGGGCTCATAACCCGAAGGTCGCAGGTTCAAATCCTGTCCCCGCAATTATTAGGTCCCGTGGTGTAGCGGTTAACATGCCTGCCTGTCACGCAGGAGATCGCGGGTTCGATTCCCGTCGGGACCGCCATTTTAAAATTAAATACTTATGTGGCTCAGTAGCTCAGTCGGTAGAGCAAAGGACTGAAAATCCTTGTGTCGGCGGTTCGATTCCGTCCTGAGCCACCATTATTTCAAAAATTACGGCGATTGTGGCGAAGTGGTTAACGCACCTGATTGTGGTTCAGGCATTCGTGGGTTCGATTCCCATCAGTCGCCCCATTTCGCGGGTGTAGTTTAGTGGTAAAACCTCAGCCTTCCAAGCTGATGATGAGGGTTCGATTCCCTTCACCCGCTCCAATTTATGGGCCTATAGCTCAGCTGGTTAGAGCGCACGCCTGATAAGCGTGAGGTCGATGGTTCGAGTCCATTTAGGCCCACCATATTCATATTGTTCCGCAGTAGCTCAGTGGTAGAGCATTCGGCTGTTAACCGAACGGTCGTAGGTTCGAGTCCTACCTGCGGAGCCATGGGGAAGTACTCAAGAGGCTGAAGAGGCGCCCCTGCTAAGGGTGTAGGTCGCGTGAGCGGCGCGAGGGTTCAAATCCCTCCTTCTCCGCCATTTGGCCCGTTGGTCAAGCGGTTAAGACACCGCCCTTTCACGGCGGTAACACGGGTTCGAATCCCGTACGGGTCATAAAAAAGAAGCATACATCCTGTATGCTTCTTTTTTTTATTTATTTCTCTTCATTGGTATAACTATCTTTCTGTTTATAAGGAATGTCTCCAAGCTGAGATTCAGCATTTTCTTCATCTAATGTATCTTCATATTCTTTTTGCCTTTTATTCATGATACCCCTTATATTTTTTCCTTCGATATCATTTGCTACAAATCCTTCATAGTCTTCAGGGAATCCATCGGTTTCATCTTCTGTTTTATAAAGATTATTATAGCTGTCATGATCGCCCGTGTAATCCGCAGGTGTTTCAGATGTACCAAATTTGGCTACTTCGCCAAAGCTATCTTCTTTATCTACTATTTCACTTCCATGACGGTTTTCAAAATTATCTCCCTTTGATGGAATCAGTACATCTTCTTCAACTGGTCGATCTTGTGTAGTCGGTCGTTCTGGAGCGTGCTCGACACAGTAGAGAGTGGTAGGTACAGCTTCTAGCCGTTCAAAAGGGATTTCTGTATCACAGGTTTTACAATGGCCATAGGAGCCTCCTTCTATCGCATTCAATGCTTCCTCGACTTTTTCCATTTCAGATTGTGCATGCTCATCTAGTGCCTGGTTTCTTTCCATTTCGAATAATTCGGTTCCTAGGTCTGCGGGATGATTGTCATAGGAGGATAATTCCCCTACAGATTCTGTCTGACTTTTATTTAGAAGTGATTGTTCATCATTTCTGAGCCTATTATTAAGTTCTTTTTTTTCTATAAGTAGTTCTTTTTTTAAATGTTGCGTTTGTTGTTTGGTTACCATGTTTATTTCACTCCTTCGAAAGTCTATATCTCATTTGAGTAATGGTTGGATGGTTGTCTTATCTTTTACCCGAATCGGAGGGGAGGGAAACAAATTGAATAAGAAGCAGAAAAAAGGACTAAGTCAAAATCGACTCAGTCCTTGGAGATTAAATAAGATAGCTGATGAATAATCCAATGGCCATAAGCAGGCCGAAGAAGGTGTTCGTTTGGGCCGTGGCTTTCATCGCAGGTACCATCGTAATAGGTGACGTTTTACCGACGAAGCCTTTGATTGCTGCCAAGGCTTTCGGAATGCTTAGGAAGGCAAGCAAAATCCATGCTGTAACGCTTCCAGCTAGGACTAATCCTACTAGCCATAGGTAAGAGAAGGCAAACATAATCGCCATAAATGTTAAGGCATTTTTTCTGCCCATTACTACAGGCATCGTTTTACGGCCGTGTGCCTTATCTCCGTCATGATCACGGAGGTTATTGGATAAATTTATTAACCCGACTAAAATTCCGCTTGGTATAGCAATTAAGATAGCTGTGGTAGAAACAAAACCAGTTTGAATGAAATAGGCAATCAAGATTATCAAAAAGCCCATAAACAATCCAGAAAAAAGTTCTCCAAATGGTGTGTATGAAATAGGCAGTGGACCGCCAGTGTAAAGGTAGCCGACAAGCATACAGACCAGGCCTACCGCAGCAAGCCACCAAGATGATGCTGCACAGATATAGATTCCAAGTATCAGTGCGATGCCATACATACTAAGAGCTAAAGTCATGATGAGCTTTGGAGTCATGCCATGACGGACAATGCCACCACCGATGCCAACAGATTCTTCCGTATCCAATCCTCTCTTGAAATCATAGTATTCATTAAATAAGTTCGTTGCAGCTTGGATCAGGATACTTGCAAGCATCATGGCTGCAAATAGTAGCCAATTTACGCCATCTTCTAAAAGTGCAATCACTGTTCCTAGTAGGACTGGAACAAAAGCTGCGGTAAGTGTATGTGGACGAATTAACTCCCACCAAATTTTCCAGGTTCGTTTAAGGGGAAGGTCGTCGTATTCTGTTTGCATTATTTCTCTCCTCAAAATCATTATTAGTTCTCTTGAAATTATATCAAATATTGAAATCGTTCACAAAAGGTTATCCTATTTAGTGTAGGAAAAGTGGCAGGGAGTGTCAATCGTATTTCATATGCGATCACTTCCAATATCAAGGATATTCTACTTCATTCGCTAAGAATCATATAATAAGGAAAAAAGCAGTCATGAATCGTTTGATAAAGGGGCGTTTTATTGACATTGGGTTGAAGAGAGGTGTATCTTTAAATAGGTTAAAAAGCTTTTAAAATGTACATTTGGGGGGATTTTTTTGGCTATCTCAGAAGAAACTGAACAGTTTCAGGGACTGGCTTCAGCTATACAAAAGGCAAAGGACTTGAATGGTCAAGTTCTATTCAGTCATATTAAGAAAATAAATTGTAACAATCCCCTTTCATTTTATCAAGCTGGAAGAGAACGGTATGCGGGTGAACGCTTTTTCTGGGAGGACCCTGCAAAAGAAATAACCATTACTGGTTTAGGCAACGTTAAGAAACTCCAAGCGGCATCAAATGCCGACCGTTATAGAGAAGTCGAAATGAGCTGGATCAAACTGCAGAATACTGCTGTCAAAACAGGAGTGACCGATGTAGAAGCAACTGGTCCTGTACTGTTTGGGGGCTTTTCTTTTGATTATGAAACTAACAGTACACTCCTTTGGAATCAGTTCGGGGACAATCTGTTTTATATACCTGCCTTTATGCTATCGCTAGTGGGGGAGCAAGCTTACTTAACGACAAACCTACTTTGTTCGCCGGATGATTCAGAAAAACTCTTCATAGATATGATAAATGAACGGGAATCTTTCCTTATCGAAAGCTTGAATGGCACCGAATTGAGTGCCAATACTCTTGTTAAGCAGAAGGAAGTCAAACCTAAGGAATGGAAGCAGACGGTTGCAGAGGCTGTTGAGGAAATCAAGTCAACAGATCTCGACAAGATTGTTCTGGCAAGGGAGCTGCGCCTTGTGTTTGAGCGTTCCATTGATTCAGAGAAAGTACTCGAGCAATTGATTGCTGAGCAGCCATTAAGCTATATTTTCAGTTTGGAAGCGGGCGGTGACTGTTTCGTAGGTGCCACTCCTGAGCGTTTAATAAAGAAGCAGGGTAATGAAGTCTTTTCTACCTGTCTCGCGGGTTCGATGGGACGGGGGAAAACTGAAGAAGAGGATGCTTGTCTTGGTGATGAACTGCTTCATGACCAAAAGAATTTACAAGAGCATCAATACGTCGTATCGATGATATCAAATGCGTTTGAGGCGGTATGTGAAAAGGTAATCGTTCCGACTGAACCGAAATTAATGAAAAACCGTCATATTCAGCATCTGTATACACCGGTCCGTGGAATTTGCAATGAGGGTGTCACGATTTTTGAGTTTGTAGAAAATCTGCATCCAACACCTGCTATGGGCGGGCTTCCGAAAGAAGAAGCTGTCGCCCGTATTCGAGAAATAGAGGGTCTTGAACGCGGCTTTTATGCGGGACCATTAGGCTGGGTGGATACCTATGGGAACGGGGAATTTGCAGTTGGGATTCGTTCCGCTCTACTACAGGATAATGAGGCATCGCTTTTTGCAGGGTGCGGCGTAGTGGAAGATTCGACACCTGAAAGTGAATTCCAGGAAACGGGGATTAAATTTAATCCAATGCTAAGTGCTTTAGGAGGAAATCTTAATGAATGACCGAGATGCATTGACAGCGTATGCTGCTTCATTTGTCGATGAGCTGGCACAAAATAAGATGAAGCATGTGGTGGTAAGTCCAGGTTCACGATCCACACCGCTAGCTTTGCTGCTGGTAGAACATCCTGATATCGAAGTTCATATTAATGTGGATGAGCGTTCGGCTGCTTTTTTTGCCCTTGGTTTGGCTAAGGCATTAAAAGAACCTGTTGGACTTCTTTGTACGTCTGGTACAGCTGCTGCTAACTTCTACCCAGCTGTCATTGAGGCTTACTATTCAAGGGTGCCACTGATCGTGCTGACCGCTGATCGTCCGCATGAGTTGCGTGATGTCGGGGCTCCACAGGCCATTGATCAAATTCATCTGTACGGAAGGCAAGTGAAGTGGTTTATCGAAATGGCGCTTCCGGAAAGTACCGATGAAATGATGCGATATGCGAGAACAATCGGTGCAAGGGCAGTATCAACAGCGGCAACTGAGCCAGCTGGACCAGTACATTTGAACTTCCCGCTTCGTGAACCACTTATTCCAAATCTGGAACAAGCTAAGGAATATAGGCAAAATAAAATGACACCGGCTGTGATGATTGAAAATGGTGCACTATCACTGTCTGATTCACAAATAGAGGCACTGGCAACTACTTTGTCACAAGCGAAACAAGGAATGATCGTGTGTGGAGAATTACGGCATCCAAAGATGAAGGAAGCAATTGTAGCTTTAGCTAAGAAGCTTGCTTTCCCGATACTAGCTGACCCTCTTTCGCAGCTAAGAAGTGGCAAACACGATAAAGACGGTATTATTGATACCTACGATACATTTCTACGTGATGAAGCGGCCAAGGAAGCTTTCCGGCCGGATGTAGTGTTGCGTTTCGGTTCTATGCCGGTATCAAAACCTTTATTGTTATTCATGAAAAAACAAAAACAGGCAATTACTTTGGTCGTTGATGGCGGTGCAGGGTGGCGTGAACCAGCAGGACTGGCAACCAACATGATTTACTGCGAAGAAAAAGATTTTTGCCAACGTGTATGTGAACAAATTCCGAATGCTACTGAGAAAAACTGGCTTGGTTTGTGGCAAACTGTCAATGGAGCAACGAAGAATGCCTTATCTTCCATCCGTGATGAAGCGGAGTTAAGTGAAGGAAAGCTGTTCTCGCTGATACAGGACATGATGCCAATAGAATCGACGTTATTCGTCGGAAATAGTATGCCAATACGGGATCTGGACACATTCTTTTTGAATAATGAAAAAGGAATCAAAACCTTTGCAAATCGGGGAGCGAACGGAATTGATGGTGTAGTTTCTACTGCGCTGGGCGTAAGCACCGTTTCAGAAAATACAGTACTCGCAATCGGGGATTTAAGCTTTTTCCATGATATGAACGGATTGCTTGCGGCTAAGCTGCAAAAGCAAAATATCACAATTTTGCTGGTTAATAATGACGGCGGCGGTATTTTCTCTTTCCTTCCACAGGCAAATGATAGGGAACACTTCGAAACGCTATTCGGCACTCCTCACGGGCTTGATTTTTCCCATACAGCAAAGCTTTACGGTGGGAAATACAGCAAGGTGCAAAATTGGAATGAACTTAGGCAGGTATTTACGGGGTCGTTTGAAATCCAAGGCTTGAAAATCATCGAAGTACCGACCGAAAGGGAGTCCAATTTGCAAAAGCATCGAAATTTGTGGAGTTTTGTTTCCCAGGAAATAAAAATGGTGTTAGACAGAGAAATACCATGAAAATTGTCTGCAGAGATGTCACTTATTCTGTTGAAATAGCGGGAAATGGAGAACCTCTTGTACTTTTGCATGGATTTACGGGAAATCGAGATACGTGGAAATTTCTCATCCCGCTTTTGCGTGAAAGATTTACCTTGATTTTGGTCGATATTATCGGTCATGGAGGGACTGCATCACCAGCCGATTATCGTCGGTATGAGATGGAGGAAGTGGTTGAGGATCTTAAGCATATATTGGATCAGTTAAATTTCCCGAAAACCCATATCCTTGGATATTCTATGGGAGGGAGGCTTGCTTTGGGCTTCGCCTGTTTGTATCCTGAGTATGTAAAGACATTGATGTTAGAAAGCGCTTCACCTGGACTTTTAACAGAAGAGGAGCGGGAAATCCGCAGATGTAATGATAAGAGGCTTGCCGGAAAGATTATTGAAAACGGTATCGAAGCATTTGTCGAACAGTGGGGAAATATCCCTCTGTTTAAAAGTCAAAAAAAATTATCATCTAAAACCCAGGCAGCGATTCGGCGGCAGCGTTTGGAGAATACACCTTCCGGCCTTTCCAATAGCCTTTTAGGAATGGGAACCGGCAGTCAGGCATCCTATTGGGAAGAACTAGAATTTCTTGATTTTCCAGTGCTTCTTGTTACTGGGGAACTCGATCCCAAGTTTTGTCGAATTGCGGACTCGATGCACAAAATGCTGAAACAGGCTGAATGGAAAATAATTAATGATGCCGGACATGCGATTCATGTGGAAGATGGAGAAAAGTTTGGTAAAATAATAAGTGAGTTTTTAATGCAAAATTAAAGGAGGATTTTAGATGACAATACAATGGGAAACAATACGTGAGTATGATGAAATCTTATATGAAAAATATAATGGGATAGCGAAAGTGTCTATCAACCGTCCACATGTACATAATGCATTCACGCCAAAAACGACTGCTGAGATGATTGATGCATTCGCAAGAGCGCGTGATGATTCTAGCATCGGAGTTATTATTTTAACGGGTGTAGGCGGCAAAGCATTCTGTTCAGGCGGGGACCAAAAAGTACGCGGAAACGGTGGATATGTCGGCGAAGATAATATTCCGCGTCTAAACGTACTTGATTTGCAACGCTTGATCCGTGTGATTCCGAAACCAGTTGTAGCTATGGTTGCAGGTTATGCAATTGGTGGCGGTAATGTATTGAATGTGGTATGTGACTTAACAATTGCAGCTGACAATGCAGTCTTTGGACAAACCGGACCAAACGTAGGAAGCTTTGATGCTGGTTATGGTTCAGGTTACTTAGCACGTATCGTAGGTCATAAGAAAGCACGTGAAATTTGGTACCTATGTCGTCAATACAATGCTCAAGAAGCATTGGATATGGGACTAGTTAACACGGTTGTTCCTTTAGACCAATTAGAAGCAGAAACAGTTAAATGGTGTGAAGAAATGCTTGAGAAGAGCCCAACTGCACTTCGTTTCTTAAAAGCAGCGATGAATGCGGATACAGATGGTCTTGCGGGTCTTCAACAATTGGCTGGCGATGCTACACTTTTATACTATACAACAGAAGAAGCAAAAGAAGGCCGCGATGCGTTCAAAGAAAAACGCGATCCGGACTTCGGACAATTCCCTCGTTTCCCTTAATGAAACGCGTGAATCGATAAGACAGACAGCTTGGCGGATAATCGCCGGGCTGTTTTCTATATCTAAATGTATTGGAGGGGAAGTAGCGATGGCAGAAGAAAAGTTGCCGAACTGGCTGAAAAACCGGGCACATCTATCACCAGATCGTCCGGCGATTGAATTTGAAGGGCGTTCGTATACCTTTCTTGAACTACATATTCTAACTGTTAATATGGCCGGTAAGCTAGCGAACAAAGGTGTGAAGGCTGGCGAATCATGCGCTGTTTTACTCCGGAATCATATTGATAGTGTCGTCGTGATTCATGCGCTCTTTTATCTGGGTGTAAAGATCGTGATGCTGAATAATAAGTTAACGGCAAAAGAACTGTCCTGGCAGATCGAGGATAGCGAGGCAGTACGTCTGATATCGGATGATTCCTTCTCTGCCAAACTATCCGATATTCGTGACATTCTCACGGATTTCCAGGTTCTTTTAAAGGAAGAATTACCCGAAGAAGGCACTGCAGAAATTCTCAATGAGTTTAATCTTGAAGATACAGCTACGATTATGTATACATCGGGTACAACGGGTAATCCAAAGGGTGTAATACAAACATTCGGCAACCACTGGTGGAGTGCGGTTGGTTCTATGTTGAATCTTGGACTGAGAGAAGAAGATTCATGGTATTGTTCGGTCCCAATTTTTCATATTAGCGGGCTGTCTATTTTGATGAAAAATGTGATTTATGGTATGAAGGTCGTGTTGGTAGAGAAGTTTGATGAACGAGAAGCGAACCGGAGCATTCAGGGAAATGGCGTGACGATTATTTCGGTCGTGACAACGATGCTGAATAGGATGTTGCATGATTTAGGAAAGACAAGCTATCCAGAAACATTCCGCTGTATGCTGTTAGGCGGCGGCCCGGCACCAGTTCATTTGCTTGAAATATGTAAGGAAAAAGGGATACCTGTCTATCAGACGTATGGGATGACTGAAACGTCTTCGCAGATTGTGACACTTGCACCCGAATATAGCATGACAAAAATCGGGTCGGCGGGGAAACCTTTGTTTCCATCTCAGTTACGGATAGAAAAGGACGGCAAGACCTGTGAACCTGGAGTAGCAGGTGAAATTGTGGTTTCAGGCCCGAATGTGACGAAAGGCTATTTCAAGCGGTTGGATGCGACACAGCAAGCGATTACTGAGGGATGGCTTTATACTGGGGATCTTGGTTATCTTGATGAAGAAGGCTTTTTGTATGTGCTTGACCGACGCACCGATTTAATTATCTCCGGTGGCGAAAATGTCTATCCAGCTGAAATTGAAAATGTCCTAAGTACGCACCCGGCTGTTTTCGAGGCGGGAGTCACGGGCACAGACGATGAAAAATGGGGGCAGGTACCACTCGCGTTTGTTGTCTTACATCAAGGAGCAGAGTTGAAAGAGACCGAGCTTTTGAAATATTGCCGGGACTTCTTGGCTTCTTATAAAATTCCTCAGAACGTGATTTTTTGTGAAGAGCTTCCCCGGAATGGTGCGAGTAAGCTGCTGCGAAGGGAATTGAAGAAGAGATTGGGGGAACAACGATGAAGTTATCATCCATCTCATTACGGCTCATTAAGGCACCTTTAAAGCAGCCGTTTAAGACGCACCTCGAGATGGTAAGCGAACGCGAAGTGATTGTTATCGAAGCCAAAGATCAAGATGGGCTAATCGGGTACGGTGAAGCGGTGCCGTTTACAAGTCCTTGGTACACCGAGGAAACGGTCAAAACCTGCTTTCATATGTTGGAGGATTTCTTAATTCCTTTAACATTAGCTGGTCAGTTTAAGCACCCTAATGAACTCCCAAGCCTTTGGAGCGGATTAAGAAGGAATGCAATGGCGAAGTCAGCTCTAGATCAGGCGATTTGGGATTTATATGCGAAGCAGAAGGGATTCTATCTCGGACGGTTGTTTGGAGGGGAACGGAGCGAAGTTGCGGCTGGTGTTGTCGTTGCATCGGATAATATCAGTGATGCAATGCGTCAGATTGACGATTTTTCCGCATTCGGTTATCAGCGGTATAAAATAAAAATCAATCCTAAAAATGACTTGGAGTTTTTATCAGAAATTCGGAGCACCTATCCAGATATTCCGATAATGGCGGATGCCAATTCGGCGTACAAGCTTGAAAACACTTCGCACCTGCAAAAGCTTGATGCGTTCAAGTTGATGATGATTGAGCAACCACTAGGGCATGACGACATTGTCGAACATTCTATTTTGCAAAAGCAGCTGCAGACGCCAATTTGTCTTGATGAAAGCATCAATTCCTATCAAGATGCGAAAAGTGCACTGTTACTCGAGAGCTGCGGGGTTATTACAATTAAGATGGCCAAAGTAGGCGGCTGGTCGGAAGCGGTCAAAATCCATGATCTATGCGTGGAAAAAAACGTGCCCGTTTGGTGCGGAGGCATGATCGAATTTGGCATATCACGAGCTCATAATATCGCGCTGGCCACATTAAAAGGCTTTACAATTCCGGGGGACATATCGTCATCGTCCCGCTATTGGGAAGAGGATATTATTGAACCGGAAGTCATCGTCGAAAATGGCGTCATTCAGGTTCCAGAAAAAGCAGGAATCGGTTTTACCATAAATGAAAAGCGATTAAATGAATTGACGACCTATAGTAAGCTGTACCGGTAAAACGACAAAGAGGTGCAATTCGCACCTCTTTTTGAATGTACTTTTAGTTCGTAAAGCCATCGGTCTTCAATATTCCTAAAGATATTTGGATAACAAGCGAGGAGCTAGATGCATATAAGATAGGAAAAGAATGACGAGAGACAGGTTAATAAATATGTTTGCTTTTTACTGTCTAATAATGCATTTCTAGCACTTGTCTTTGTAAATCCAAATGCATTTTCTTAATATTCATATCGCCAAGATTGGGGTGTATCTTTTGAAGCCAATTAAAATATGACTTGAATAATAGATTGTTCATAATGATTAATATGTCCAACATCATCAAAATTGTCCCCACAAATTGTACCTCTATCCGCTTGAACGATTCCTGTGTGTGTTTAACAAATAAAAATAGTATTCCATTGAAATCCACCCTTTAATAAACATTATCAATCGTATGGAATTTTTTGGTTTTTACTCTATCCATCCTATTCCTCTATATAAAACGATTCATTAAACGGATACGTTTTTCAAAAATCATATTTTTTTCGAAAAATGGGGCTTTGTCTATTTTTTCTTTATTGGATTATTTTGTATAATAGAGAAAAGTGAAACAACTAAGGAATAGGGAGGGGAGAGAATATGAAAAAGCCATACCTTATTGCAGAAATTCTATTAAGAAGAGGTGTTCCGGATTTTGTCATTAAAGAAGTTACAGCATTAGCGGAGTGTGAATTGTTTCTCTTGAAGAGAAAGTGGGGCATATATAACAGAACAACGGGAGCGTAGGTTAAGAAGGTAAAAGGGAACCGCTATGGTTCTAGTCGGTCCCCATATGTTCTAAGATTTTTTTAGACGGTACCGATTGACTGGTCGGCCAATGCTGCCGTACTGGACATCAAGCTGAAGGACGTCTTCACCGTGTAAGTATTCTAGATAGCGCCGGGCTGTTACTCTGGCAATTCCAATTCCATCGGCCACTTCCTCCGCAGATAAAGATCCAGGCTGAGTTTTTATGAATTTTGTAACCTGCTCAAGGGTCGCACCATTTAACCCTTTAGGAACATCGTATTTCGGACTCGCTTCAGAAGATGTATTATTTTGAAAGAGAATACGGTCGAGTTGATTTTGTGAGATCTGATGGTCGGGCTCAACTTCCATACGAAAAGCAAAATATTGCTCAAGTGTATGTTTTAGTCTTTCGAATTTAAATGGTTTGATTAAATAGTCAAAAGCCCCGTTCTGAATCATTTTTCGGATCGTTTTCTGGTCATTTGCTGCAGAAATGATGATAACATCCACATCGATTTGTTCTTTTCTTATTTGATAGAGTGTATCTACCCCGTTTAAAGAAGGCATGAAGATGTCCAAAATGACAAGATCCGGTTTAGATTGCCTGATTTTTTCAAGACCTTCAAGTCCATTGGAAGCTGTATCAATGACTTTAAAGGCTTGTAGCCGCTCAGTGAATTGCTTGTTTACCTCTTGGACCATTGGGTCGTCTTCAATTAATAGTACGCGAATTTGGTTAGTCATTTTGGTTCTCCTCTATATCGTGCATGGGAAAAGAAAGAAAAAAGCTTGTTCCTTCATTAGGACGTGTTGTAAAGCTTATTTCGCCATTCGCTTTTTTTACAATTTGCTCTATAAGATAGAGACCAATTCCTGATCCTTCCGCACCTTTTGTTGTAAAACCATACTCGAATATTTCTTTGTGAATATCCTCGGGGATGCCCGATCCATTATCCTCAAGTACGATTTGGCAATGTTGTTCATCCTGATAGATGGATAGGTAAACTTGCTTTGTGTCCTCTGATAAATGTTTGAGGGCTGCAAAGGAATTTTCAATCAAGTTCCCGATAATCAATACAAAATCATGATGGTCCATATCATTTGGAAAGCGGTCCAGTTTCGTATGTTTATCCATGATGAGTTCGATTCCAAGTTCTCGCCCTAAGGAGATTTTACTCAATAGTAGCCCCACTAAATTATCATCGTGAATGTGCTTCGTTAAAAACCTGGTCAATTCCTCTTGCTCTTCTGTAATTTGAAAAATGTATTTTAGTGCATCGTCTAAATTCCCAAGTTGAATCAAACCTGCTATCGTATGAAGTTTGTTCATATGTTCATGGTTTTGAACACGCAGGGCTTCAACGAATGCTTTGACACTCGTCAATTCTTCAGCAAGCTTCGCTACATCGGTACGATCCTGAAAGATTGCCACAGCTCCGATGGTTTTATCGGCAATTTTAATAGGTACCCGGTTGCTTAGAAGGTTTCTGTTTTGAACAGAAATTTCCTGATTGAAGATAGGAGATGTCCTGTCAAGCACTTCTGGCAGGCGTGTATCACTAATAATGTCACTGATATTCTTGCCAATCACCGCACCACTAATATTGAGCATCTGCTTTGCCTTTTCATTAAAAATTGTAATGGTTTGATTATTATCTATCGCAATGACACCTTCATGCATCGCATTGAAGGCAGCCGTCCTTTCGACTAACATTCTTGAAATTTCGTGAGGCTCAAGTTGAAAGGTTTCTTTTTTTATCCGTCGGGCCATGAGCCATGAGCCACATACGCCGAACAGTAGTGTAAGTAAAAAAATAATTGCAATTTGGCCTTTCAAGTCCATGATTAATTCGGGAATTGTCGGCAATATGTTTCCGACGAGAACGACACCGATTTGTTCATTTTCCTTATCAAGGATCGGGACAAATGCACGAACTGAAATTCCAAGTTCGCCAGCCGCCTTTGATAGATATTCATGTTCAGCAAAAGCAGCGCTTTCGTCGTTGCTTTTTGATTGTGTTCCCAATTGGCTGAAAACCGGGTGGGAATAGCGAATATGCTGATTGTTCAGCACAACTATATAATCAGCTTGATGAATTTTTCTTAAGTTTTCAATCATAGGGTTTAGTTGGGTCCAACCTTCTGATTCACGGACCAATTTTTGTACTTCAGGTAGTTCGGCAATAGTATGGGCGGTAATCATGGAGCGTTTGCCAATTTCATCTTCCCTGATTGAAACGATGTTTCCAAATATAAAAATCCCGCCTATTAGAATCGAAAAAGCTACGATTATGAATGATAGCAAGGTAATCTTCCATTGAATCGGCATATGAAAGGATTTATCCATTATTTTTCCTCCATTACTTCTATACTTAATAGTAACAGAATTTCTAACTCTTTTCGCTATTTTTCGCGCATTGTATTACGACAGGAAAAAGGCTGTGATAGAATAGATATATTGTGAAGCGAGCGGTAAGGAGATGTCAGCATGCGTGCTTTTTGGGGGTACTTTGTTTTAATTGGAATAGGGTTGCTGATTGCGGTATATATGTCGTTTCAATCGTTCTTTTCTAGCTCCGATTTTGATCTACCGAGGGATGAAGAGCAGGCAGGAATTCAAGATCAAATTGTAATTAAGTTTAGTCATGTAGTCGCTGAAAATACGCCTAAGGGGCTAGCAGCGAACCGATTTGCAGACCTTGTTGATGAATATACCGATCACCGTGTCAAAATTGAAGTCTACCCTAATCAATCTTTATATAGTGATCATGAAGAAATCAATGCGTTACAGGAAAATAAGGTGCAGATGATTGCTCCGACCACATCTAAAATTACAAGTATATCGAATAAGTGGATGCTTTTGGACCTGCCCTATGTCTTTCCAACGGACGCCGCCTTACAGGAAGCATTGAATGGAGAAGTGGGAGAAGAGCTACTTGATCAGTTAAATACGATAGATATAGAAGGGCTAGCATTCTGGTCGAATAACTTCAAGCAAATTACAAGCAATAAACCCATTCGCCATCCAGAAGATTTTGCAGGGAAGAACTTCCGGATCATGCCAAGTACGGTGATTGAAAGCCAATTTCAGCATTTTGGGGCAACAACGTCTAAGCTAGAATTTAATGATACGTTCAAAAGCCTGGAAATCAATAAAACGGACAGCCAGGAAAATACGATTTCGAATATCTATTCCAAGAAACTATACGAAGTTCAAAAATATTTAACTATCAGTAATCACGGGTATTTAGGCTATGTGGTCATGGTAAATAAGCCGTTTTGGGACAAGCTTCCGGTGGACATTCAGCAACAAATTCAGCGCGCAATGGACGATACAACGAATTGGCTCTGGATCAAGTCGAATGAAATGAATCAAGCTCAGCTTCGAGAAATTGAGAAAAAATCCAATATCGACATATACACATTATCCGATGAAGAAAAAAAAGAGTGGATGGATAAAATGACGGTCATTTACCCGGAATTCGAGTACACAGTTGGGACAAAATTGATGAAGAAAATGGAAAGAATTCGTGAAAAACACTTAGAAAAATAGGGGAACTGAACTCAAAAGAATAGATTCGCCTTTTGAGTCAGGTTTTACAAAGTCATATACTTTTTGCAGGTTTGAAGGTACGGCATCCTGTTTCGTGACTCGAGTGTGTACATTCTTCTGTATAATATAAAAATGGAAATAGACAAAGAAGAGAGGCGGACCCAATTGAGTCTGCCTCTTCTTTGTCTATTGCAATGCAGTTTGTAGCGTCTTGATATTTTTTTCCATTAAACTGAAGTAATCTTCACCGGCTTTGATATCTTTATCTGTCAAGACGGAAAGGTTATGAAGCTCAAGTGATTTCGCACCCATTTCCTTTTGGATAATCTCGGTCAGTTTAGAACTGATATTTTGCTCAAAGATGACGTAGTGAAGATTTTCTTTGTCGGCCATAGTTACGATTTTCCCCAGTTCTTTTTGAGAAGGCTCGTTTGAAGACGTAAGGCCGGTTACGCCAATTTGTTCAAGTCCGTATCGTTCTTCCCAATAACCATATGCAGAATGGGAAACGATAATCTTGTTGGTACGACCTGATTCAACTGTCGTAGCGAATTTTTTATCAAGCGCCTTAAGTTTTTCAGTAAGTTCGTTGAATTGGCTGTCGAAGTAGTCTTTTTGTTCAGGCATTTGCTTCGTTAATTCGTCCTTAATGCTTTTTGCCATTTCAATGGAATAGATGGGATCTAGCCACAAATGGGGATTAACACCACCATGATCATGGCCAGCTTCTTCATGCGCATGTTCGTTTTCGTGTGCATGCTCATCTTCATCTAAATGAACCGTTTCACCTACAGCGACTGTGGTGACGCCTTCTTTGCTTAAAATGGGTTCTGCTTTTGTGACAAAGCCTTCAAGATTATAGCCAATATAGAAAAATAGGTCTGATTCAGCCATTTTTACAATATCTTTTTGAGAGGGATCAAATGAATGTTCATCAGTACCAGGTGGATAAACAGTTTCCACGTTTACGTACTCCCCACCAATTGCTTCCGTGAAGTATTGCAAAGGATAAACGGTAGTGTACACGTTTAAAATGCCTTTATCAGTATCAGTAGTTTCTCCCTTTGAATTGCCACAGCCTGAAAGAAAAAGCGCTGTAACCAGAAAAAGGGAGATAAGTACACTTTTTTTCATATAAAACTCTCCTTTTTAGATAATTCGTACTGATTACGATTTGAAATCTATATTTTAAAAACGAAATGATTACGATTTGACTTCTGTATGATACAAAAGATTATATAAGAAAGCAAGGTTTTTTTTAGTGATCTTCACCTTTTTTCGCTTTTTCGGGAACGAGGTCAATACCGCCTGGATGAAAAGGATGGCATTTAAGAATCCTGACGATGGCTAACCAGCTTCCTTTGATCGGTCCGAATCGACTTATCGCTTCTAAACCGTAATGGGAACAAGTCGGGTAAAAACGGCAAGTAGGCGGCTTTAATGGTGAAATCACAATTTGGTAAAAACGGATTATTCCCATTAATATTTTTTTCAGCAAGACGTCTTCATCTCTTTTCGAGTAAAATTCATTACCGTTAATTATAGCATATTTTTTTTGTTTCCAATAAGGTTAAAAAAGGAACAAGCGTAAGGGATAAATCCGATTGAAATAATGTGAATTAATTTTAAAGAGTGAAATATATTGTAATTCAAGGTAAAATAGAAATGACATACAATTAAGGAGTGAATTAAATGCCTTCAGTTGAAAGCTTTGAATTAGATCATAACGCTGTTAAAGCCCCATATGTTAGACATTGTGGTGTCCATAAGGTTGGAACAGATGGTGTTGTTAATAAATTTGATATCCGTTTTTGTCAGCCGAATAAACAAGCGATGAAGCCGGATACGATCCACACATTAGAACATTTGCTAGCATTCAATATCCGTAAGCATTCTGAGCGGTTCGATCATTTTGATATTATCGATATATCACCTATGGGATGTCAAACAGGGTATTACCTTGTGGTAAGCGGCGAGCCGACCGTGACTGAGATTATCGATGTTCTTGAAGATACATTCAAGGATGCTGTACAAATTACAGAAATTCCAGCTGCCAACGAAAAACAATGTGGCCAAGCAAAGTTGCATGATCTTGAAGGAGCTAAGAAATTAATGAATTTCTGGCTGTCACAAGATAAAGAAGACCTTCATAAAGTTTTCGGTTAATAAAAAAAGTTCCTGTCATTTTTGACAGGAACTTTCTTTATTTTTCAGGTTCTTTATTTCTTTCTTTACTTTCAGGTAAAGGGTCAATAGGATCCACTGTATGCTTGTAGCTGTAGCCTTTTCCAATTGTTAGAACGGATAATGCCAACACGATGAAAATCACTATAATGGATATAACTAAAACCGTAATCATAATTTACAGCTCCTAACGTTCACATTTTAGATTCATTTTAGCATAAGAACTGATTCTGGAAATGTTTCAATTTTTGAATAGAGGGAATTATAAAGGTATAACCAACTTACGGAGGAGATATTATGGCTCAGAAAAAATTAGGGAAATTAGTGAATAAGGAAATCGCAAACTTTAGTATTCTTTATACAAAAATTCATAATTACCATTGGTTCGTAAACGGACCTCACTTCTTTGAACTTCATCAAAAATTGGAAGAACTATATAAAGAAGTGACATCTAATTATGACGAGTTGGCTGAACGACTTTTAGCCATTGGTGAAAAACCAGTTGCTACGCTTAAAGAATATTTGGAATTGACTACTATCGAAGAAGCAACAGGAAACGAAAATACAGAAGATATGGTACAAAGTGTTATCAGTGATTTCGAGAAGCTTTCCGAAGAGTTCCTAGAAATTATCGCAGTTGCTGAAGAAGAAGATCCGGTTACAGCTGATATGCTGACAGGTATGAAGAAAAGCCTAAACAAACATGCATGGATGCTGCGTGCGTATTTAGGACATTAAAGTTTTCGGGAAAAGCTCTGCTTCGGTAGGGCTTTTTTTGAGCTGAAAAAGTTAGTTTTTGCTCTTTGTCCAATGTTATAGTCATGATTTTAATGAATTTGAAAGTGGTGAACAAATCGTTAGGGCTATGTAACTTGCTAAAATATTCAACAAGTTTCAACTTACAACAAGCCTTTTTGGTGCGACAAGTTGTTAATTAGCTTTTACACATATGGTTGTTTAGAAATACACTGTGAAATTTGATAGAAAGAAACTAAACGTGATAATTAAAAAGAGTGTGCAGATTTATCTTTATGACCTACGAATCCATTGAATGGTAATATTGTTTGCAGCTTTTTTCGTTGAACAATGGAAAGACTACTGTTTCTCCGAGCTATTTATTTTGCTAAATGTATTTGTACTGTAAAAGGGGGTGTATTTCTCCAATAACTTTTATAAATATGGAAGAAAAAAGGCATCCCTTATAGAGGGATACCTGAATGGTATGTATTAATGAATATTCCGAGGTGGAAAATGTGTAGGTTTCGTATCGTTCATGCTGTTTTGAGCGAACTTCCCTTTTAACGTTTCAATAATGTAAAGGCCCATTAGATTGGTTAATTCTTGATCATCCATCTCTTGAAGCAATTCGAAAATTTCCTTCCTGTCCAGTTGTTCCAGAACCGCAAAAGTAAGCATATCAATGTCTTCTTCATCACCGGTCAACTTATTACGATACATATTGTATAATTCTTCAATTAACTTCAAAACTCTCACCTCACATTTTTTAGAAATCCGTTATCTCTTTATATGTAGGTTATCAAAAAAACCTCTGGGTGCATATAAAAATTTGTAAGGATGCTTGCCTATATTATATGTTTTACCCTATGAAAGATACTTTAATCTATTATTTAATATCTTTGATCTTCTGTAAACAAAATTTTCCATTGTATGAAGTGAGGAGTTACGTGAAAAAATAAGCGTAGGATTTATGGAAAGGGTGGATGAATGTGTCTGAAAATAGGAAAACGTATTACATTTGGATTCCGAATGGGCAAATCTCACAAGATAGGGAAGGTTCTCCGTGGAATTTTGAAATCGAAGCAACCGATAACGAAATCCTCCAGTTGCGTGAGTTATTTGATTACAATTATTCAGTAGGGGAAGAAAACTTTTATCGCGCCCACGTCCCGTATCTTCAATATCATTATGACCGGGAAAATGATAAACAGGATATAACGCTTCAAAAGGTATACGAAATGATTTATAAACTTGGAACTGAAGAAGGAAAGCGGCATATAGAGAGTATGGGAATTTTACAGGCAAAACGAACAGATGATGGCCTCGAATATTGAGAGGCCATCGTTTTTTTCAATGTGATGAGAATTCTTACTGGATAGCCGGTTTTTTATTCCATATAATGAATGGTGACTAGTTTTTCTTAAATAGAGAGGGGAAATATGAAACATTTTTTTGATATGAACGGATATAAGGTGGAATTCTCCGTGGATCCTGTTTTTGGGGAAGCACGGCATGTTTTCGTTCTCTGCAGAATTAAAGGAAAGTGGGTATTGACGAAACATCGTAAGCGGGGATTGGAGTTTCCGGGCGGAAAGCGGGAGGCTGGGGAATCGATTGAAGAGGCGGCCAAGCGGGAAGTGTATGAAGAAACCGGAGGAGTGGTGGAACACCTTCAATTTTTGGGACAGTATAAAGTTCATAATCCAGTGAAGCCATTTGTAAAATCGATTTTCTTTGCTAAGTTGAGTGAGATAGAGTGGAAAGAAGATTATCTGGAAACAGATGGACCGATTCTATTAGATGTGTTGCCGGAAGTGCTAGGTGAGGAATTTAGTTTTATCATGAAAGATGAGATTGTGCCGTTGAGTTTAGCGAGGTTGGAAGGTATGTACGAGTAAAGTGCATAGATTTACGAGTAAATCCCGAAAACTCACGAGTAAATCCATCTAAATCACGAGTAAATCCCGGTAAATATGAAAACTGCCGACGAGTATCGGCAGTTAGGTTAATCTTTGATTAATTTTCGCTCGAGTAGTTCGACAAGTTGGTACATGATTGTCGCAAAGACGGCGATAATCATCAAGGAGAGCATAACGAGGGTAAAATTGAAGACTTGAAATCCATAGATAATTAAGTAGCCGAGTCCTTTTGCCGAGACGAGAAATTCACCGACGATGACGCCGACCCAGGAGAGTCCTACATTCACCTTCAATGTCGAGATGATGGTTGGGAAGGAGGCCGGTAATATGGCTTCCCGGAAGGACTGAGTCCTTGTGGCACCGAATGTTTGCAGGACCTTTAGGTAGTTGGGATCGACTTCGCGAAATGCTGTGTAGACGACGATAGTGGTGATGATGATGGAAATGATGGCCCCCATCGAGATGATTGATGGGAAACCTGGTCCGAATGCGACGATGATAATAGGTCCGAGGGCGACTTTTGGCATTGCATTTAAAATGACGAGATACGGATCGAGCGTTTTCGACAATCTCGGTGACCACCAGAGCAAGGAAGCAAGTATTGTACCGAGCAGGGTCCCGATGATGAAGCCGAGCACGGTTTCGAATAGCGTCACGCCTGAATGGGAAAGAAGTGTTCCGTCACCTAATTTCTTAATAAATAGATGCCACACTTTAGACGGCGAACTGAAGATGAGCGGATCGACCCACTTCATCCGAGAAAAAAGCTCCCAACTGCTGAAAAAAACAATGAAAATCAGGATCTGATAAAAGCGAATTAGCCTGTTTTCCTTTTTCAAAGAGGTTTTATACTGGCTATGAAGCTGTTCAATATTCAAGGCTCTCAAGCTCCTTCCAGATCTTTTGGAATAATACCGAATAGTGTGGGTGATTACGGGCATGAAAAGGTGTCAGTTCGCGTAGTTCACCAGGTACTTCAAAAGTTTTGTAAATTCTTCCTGGCTTCGCGGAAAATAGATAAATCCGGTCGCTCATTGCAATGGCTTCACCAATATCATGGGTGACGAGCACTGCCGTCTTTCCAAAAGATTTCAGTGTTTCAAAAACAAGATCTTCAAGCTTCAACTTTGTTTGGTAATCTAGGGCCGAAAACGGTTCATCAAGCAAGAGGATTTTTGGGTCCACTGCGAGAGTTCGTGCCAGAGCAGCTCGTTGCCTCATCCCCCCAGAAAGTTCACGCGGATATAATTTTTCGGTGCCTCCCAATCCAACATCACTCAACAGTTTCAACGTCTTTATTCTCTCCAGGCCTTCATTCTTCTTAATTAGCTTTAATCCTAATAAAACATTTTCTTCAATTGTCTTCCATGGAAAAAGATAATCCTGTTGCAGCATATAGCCGATTGATAAGTCACTGTCGGCCTTCAGCGGGTTGTTTTCGAGCAGGATCTTTCCGGAAGTGGGCGGGAATAATCCGGCGATGATGGAAAGCAGGGTCGTCTTTCCGCAGCCGCTCGGACCAAGAAAAGAGACAAATTCACCTTTTTCAATGTCGAGGGAAATGTCCGCGAGCGCGGTCGCTGCCGTCTGATTTGAAAAATAAGTATGGTGAATGTCTTGGATTTTTAAAAAGCTCATCGGACATCCTCCTTACCTCTAGCTATTTTGCCACTTTTTTAGCAAAATCGGTGTTTACCAGTTCATCATGGCTAATTCTCGAAGGGAGCTCACCGGCTTCGTCCATGATGTCTTGCAGATTGTTCCACTCTTCTTCATCAAGAATGGGATCGGTGGCAAAGGAGCCTTGTTCTTTGTAGCGATTGATGACTGTTTCCATCGTGTCTAGATTGGTATCTTCAAAATATGGCTGAATGACTTTAGCAATTTCTGCTGCATCACTTTCCTGAACCCAATCCTGTGCTTTTTTCAAAGCTCGCGTGAATTTTTCAACCGTCTCTTTGTCTTCCTTTAAATAGCTTTTTTTAGCCATATAAACCGTATAAGGAAGATGACCAGACTCGGCGCCGAAAGAAGCGACGATATAGCCTTTTCCTTCTTTTTCAAACACACTGGCAGTAGGTTCGAATAGCTGAACAAAATCACCTGTACCGGAAGCAAAGGCAGTTGAGACATTCGCGAAATCAATATTCTGGATGAGATTCAAATCCTTTTGCGGGTCAATGTTATGTTTTTTCAATACAAACTCGCCGGCCATCTGCGGCATCCCGCCCTTACGCTGGCCAAGAAATGTGGAGTCTTTCAGCATATCCCAATTGAAATTGTCAATTTTTTCACGTGAAACAAGAAACGTTCCATCTGTTTGCGTTAATTGAGCAAAGTTTATGACCGGGTCGTCTGAACCCTGCGCCTGGACATAAATCGATGTTTCAGAGCCAACGAGGGCAATGTCCGCCCCATCCGTAAGTAGAGCGGTCATCGTCTTGTCACCGCCTGCTGTCGTTTTTAAATCAATATTTAAGCCCTCATCTTTAAAAAATCCCTTTTCAATCGCGACATATTGCGGTGTATAGAAAAGGGAGCGGGTCACTTCGGCTACCCTGACCTTCGTTGTTTCTTTTTCCTTGTTGCTGCCGCATGCTCCAAGCGGAATCAGAAGCAAACACATGAGTAAAAACATGACACCTGCTTTACACCATTTTTTCAAAATTCCTTCCTCCTCATAAATAGGTATTTTGCCTACCTTATCGTATGAACAGGAGAAAAAATATGTGAATGCCTAACAGGGGATAAAAACAGTAGGATGTTTTACAATAAAGGAAAGAGAAAGGGGAGTGGAAATTGGAGAACGGATCGATTATTTCAAAACAGCGGTTTCCATCACCGCATCCAGAAATCCATCTTTATTTAATTACATACATATCACAGGGCTTGAAGGTTAAGGGATTACTAGCTGAGCCAGTGGATGGTGAGATGCACGATGCCTTCTTATATTTACGCGGTGGAATTAAAAATGTAGGCAAGGTGAGGCCTGCAAGAATTATACAGTATGCTGCAGAAGGATTCATCGTATTTGCCCCTTTTTACCGGGGGAATCAAGGTGGCGAGGGCGATGAGGATTTTGCAGGCGTTGATCGATTCGATGCGATATCCGGGTTCAATTTGCTTGAACAACACCCCCGAGTGAATAAGGAACATATTCATATTCTCGGATTTTCCCGCGGCGGTATCATGGCGCTTTGGACTGGAATCTATTGTAAGAATGCGGCGTCGATTGTAACATGGGGCGGTGTATCAGATATGTTTTTAACTTATGTAGAACGGGTCGATATGCGTCGCATGATGAAGCGAGTCATCGGTGGTACGCCTAAAAAATGTCCCGACCAATATGAATTCCGGACTCCATTGTTTGCGATTGAAGACTTGAATGTTCCTGTTCTGATTATTCATGGTGAACTGGATGACAATGTCTCGGTTGAACATGCGTATCGGCTGGAAAAACGGTTGAAAACCCATGACAAAGAGGTAGAAAGCTGGTATTTTCCTCAATTCACACATTACTTCCCGCCAGCCGTCAACAGAAAAGTAGTCGAAGATTTAACAACTTGGATGAAAAATAAAACCGAATAAGTTAGAATGAGTATATATTGGCCAGAGGAGGAGATATACATGGGCATGCCTATGGAACTCAACACCATGATCGTTACAAAAGGAAACGAAATTCGGGAACAAGAAAATATTTTTAAACTAACAAAAGCAGGATACCGGTTATATCCAATCGACATTCCAATTGACGTCCGTAAAACTATTCAATCGGACTCAAGCGGAACAGCAGTTATTCAAAAAGTTGAATGGACCAACGAAGAAACCACCATTACCTACCAATTGTTATCATTAAACTCAACCAACTGAATAAATGAAGCGCTTGCCGAGAAATAAATTCTCTGCAAGCGCTTTTTTGAGTTGTTTGGTGAAATTTGACCTTTTTTAGCGGTTAAATCAACCCTGGCTGTAATAATTCGACCTACGCGAAGATAATTCGACCTACGCGCCAGTAATCCGACCTACGCACCCATAAAGCATGCTATAACAATTTTCTTTAACCGTTCAAATAAAATTATTTAAGAAGAATGGTAAAATATTGTTAGGCTAATATGATGAGGTGATTTTGATGATTTTAGTAAGTTCTTGTCTAGCAGGTTTAGAGGTAAGATACAACGGTACACATAGCTTAGATAATAGAATTCTGAGATTATTAGAAGAAAAAAAGGCAATCACTGTATGTCCGGAGTTGCTTGGGGGTTTTGCAATTCCCAGAGAACCTGCTGAGATAGTTGGCGGTGAAGGTGAAGATGTCCTTGATGGAAAAGCGACGATAATCGAAAAGTCGGGCAGGGATGTAACGGAATTATACTTGAAGGGAGCTCATTTAACATTGCAGAAAGCCCAGGAAGTTGGAGCGACGCTTGTCGTTTTAAAGGAAAATAGTCCATCCTGTGGAAGCGCGACGATTTATAATGGTGAATTTAAGGGAATGAAAAAGGGTGGGAATGGAGTTACGGCTGCGTTACTAAAACGACACGGTTTTACGGTAACTTCAGAGGAAAAATTGTTTGAATTTCTAAATGAAAAAGAGTAATCGGTAGCATTCTTTTCATTAAAATTCCAGAAATACTGATATAGAAAGTGGGAGTTATAATAGAGTTAGTGTTTTTGTAGGGAGGAGAATACATGGAGGACATCAATCTCTATACTTTGCTATTTTTAATACTTGTCGGTTTTATTGCTGCATTTATCGATTCCGTTGTGGGCGGAGGCGGGTTAATTTCCATACCAGCTTTATTGTTCACGGGGATTTCACCTTCAGCGGCGCTAGCGACCAATAAGTTGGCGGGTACAATGGGATCTTTAACGAGTACAATCTCATTCATTCGGGCTGGAAAAGTTAACTTTAAATTCGTCATGAAGCTGTTTCCGATTACCGTGATTGGAGCGGCATTAGGAGCATATGTTGTACATTTCGTTTCCGCAGAGATACTAAAGCCTCTCATTTTGGTACTATTAGTCATTGTCGCGATTTATACGATGGTAAAGAAGGATTGGGGGAAAGAGGCAAAGTATAAAGGACTGAAAAAGAAGAAAATGCTTCTGCTGATAGTCATTATATTTGCCATTGGTTTTTATGATGGTTTTCTTGGACCAGGCACAGGTTCCTTTTTATTATTTTCCTTTTTGATTATAGGGTTTGACTTTGTCCAAGCTGCTGGGAATGCAAGGATTTTGAACTTTGGCAGCAATATAGCCGCACTTATCATTTTCCTATCCATGGGGACCGTCAATTTTGCCTACGGAATTCCGATGGGTCTTGCAATGGTCGCCGGAGCATTGGTCGGAACGAACTTCGCAATTAAGAAGGGTGCTTCCTATGTACGTATATTATTCATTTGTGTTACCGTTTTATTGATTGGCAAAAATGTCTTGAATTATTTTCATGTGTTTTGATGGAAGGGATTCATTGACTACAGGTTTGCATTTCTCGGAACGGATGATTCCTGAAGGAGCTTGATAGATTGCCATTCTCGGCGATGTCTCTAGTTCGAAAAATTCGTATAAAAATGGCCGAAGATACTAATCGTATCTTCGGCCATTTTTGAATTCATTTTGTGAAATTCAAGTCCCATTGGACGCCAAATTGATCCTTGACCTTACCATACTTAGCTCCCCAAAAGGTATCTTGCAGCTCCATTAAGGATGATCCTTTTTCACACATGGCAGCGTATAAATGTTGGATTTCCGATTCGCTTTCACACTCGAGGACCAGCGATACATTATTCCCGACTTCAAAGGGATTTCCCGGAAACGTATCAGATACCATGATCAGCAAATCGCCTTTTTTGATTTTAGCATGCAAAACAAGGTCATTCGCTTCTTCAGGTGTCGGGAAATCGGCTTCCCCGTAAGTTTGCAGTTCGGTAATTTCCGCTTGAAATACCTCTTCATAAAATGCTAATGCGTCCTTTGCCTGTCTATCGAATATTAAATAGGGGGTAACCTGATGTTTCATATGAATCCTCCTTTTTATTATGGAATATCACTTCGACAGGTAGACCTTATAATCCTTTTTATACTAAGGAATAATGTAGCAGCATGGATGATGAACCCTTCTTTATAGAACGGACCAAACTTTATCTCAATAGGAGGTAAACCTAAAATTCCCAGAATGAAAAACTTGCCTGACGAACGTTCGTTAGTTTATGATAGGATTATCAGAAATACAAAAAAATATTCAGCAATGAAAGGTGAACATTATGAAAAGCGATGAAATAAAAAAAGCAGCACTCAAATATTTTACGATTCATGGTTATGAGGGTCTTCACTTTCTCAAATTGCCGAAGATGTAGGGATAAAAAAACAATCAATATATTCTCATTTTTAAGGGAAAGACGATCTGTTTTTATCTGTACTTAAAGACGCCAAGGAAATGGAGCTTGAGTATTTCAATAACATGAAAAAAGTGATCCAGAAAAAACGCTATACGGATTTTTGGAAGAAATGATAAAGATGTTCCAGGAGGTTGAGAGTTTAAAAATCTGGCTTCGTATGGGATTCTTTCCACCAACACATCCATACAAAGAGATTCAAAAAAGAGACTGATGATCTTCAGGTTCAACAGGAAGCCTTAATGGAAAAGATATTCGAAACATGGATATCGGGAGGGGTTTTAACTCAGGAGATGCGCGAACCCTGACACTGGCGTATTCAGGCGTCATCGCTGCCATTATGGTCGAACTTGTTTATGCGGAAAATCCAGACCGAGTCGCGGAAAAACTTGCGTCGTCGTGGTCTATTTTTTGGAGAGGAATTTCAAAGTAAGGTCAAAAGCAGGAGATGGTATAAATGGCATTAAGAGAAAAACAACAACAAAATCTATTGGAGATGGAATCGACGGGAAAGGTCTTTCTTCGCTATCTGATCCCTTCTATGATTGGAATGGTATTGATGGCATTGAACTTTGTTGTCGATGGCGTGATGGTCGGCAATAAACTTGGATCTGTTGCCCTTGCAGGAGTTAATATTGCAGGGCCGATTTATACAATCTTTGTAGCGATGTCGATTTGGATTGGGGTCGGCGGGGCAACGCTTTATTCACAAAGCATGGGGGCAAAGCAATATGATCGTGCACGCTTTATTTTCACCCATTCAATCATTTTAATCACAATATTCACCGTAATCATTGGTCTGATTTCCTACGCTTTTCACCATCAGCTTGTTTATGCACTAGGGGCCAACGAGGCAACCGCTCCTTTTGCAACAGACTACATGAACGTATTCTTGATGCTGGGTTTTGTTTTCACCCTTGAAAACACCTTAAGTATATTCGTCAGGAACAATGGCAATCCGAATCTGGCCATGGCATCTCTTATCGTCACAGCCATCTCCAATTTCGTTTTAAACTTCATTATCCTTTATGTACTTGAATTAGGGGTGCGTGAGACTGCATACGGAACCATCATCGCAGCTGCCTTGGGTATACTAGTTCTCAGCGCGCACTTTTTCACGAAGAAGAACACGCTTGGTCTCGTCAAGTTCCGTTTTGAAAAGTCACTTTTCATCATGACGATGGTGATTGGCTTTCCGAGTTTCTTAGCTGAAATAGGTGTATCCGTCTTTACTATTGCTCATAATAATGCGTTCTCGCGCCTTGCTGGTACCGACGGATTAGCTGCATTTTCTATTGTCAATTATGCACATAGTGTTATGCTGTTGATGTTTCTTGGTATCGGGTCGGCAATACAGCCACTCGTAAGTTATTATCATGGTGCGAAAGATGAAAAGAGGAAGCGCGAAACGATACGTATTGCCATTTTCACAGCAATCGGTGCAGGAATATCCATTACCCTGGTGGGACAAGTGGCGGCACCTTATATTGTAGATTTATTCGGAGACTTTTCTCAAGATGTCAAAGAGCTTGCTACAATTGGAATAAGAATCTTCTTTAGCGGATATATTCTAATGGGAGTCAACTTCGTCATGATGACCTATTTCCAATCAATTGGGCAAGTAAAGATGGCCGCTTGGATTACTATTGGCCGCGAATTTATTTTCATGCTTATATTCCTGCTAACATTGCCACTGATATTTGGAACAAATGCAGCATGGCTGGCCATTCCATTATCTGAGGTAGTTATATTCTTAACTGTCTTACTTTATTTAAAAAGCATAGGTTCAAACTTTAGAAAAAATGTCCGGTTAATTAAAGGATAAGTTGAAAATTAGAAATTCCTAGAAGATCACCAATTTGGTGGTCTTTTTTGCTTAGGTTTAAATTGTACAGTTACTGAAGGTGAAGTAATTAATCTCGAAAACGATGCAATTGAGTACTAGGTTTGACGCTAATTTGCAGGCCGAAAAGAATGTTGCGTGCGAAGTATATGTTATTTACACGAATCCTTAAATGGATGATGTTCACTACACCTTTTTTTACTTTACCCTAAATGGCTTGATTTTTTGATATATGTTTATTTTATTGTGTTTTCGTGAACTGACTAGAAAAAAATCAATTGGATATATGGGAGTAATTAGCGTATTGGTTGAAAAATCCCAATCCTTTTCATTATGGGGAGTTTTAGAGAAAGTAGGTAGGATGTCCTTAAGTTGCTATGTGCTACAGAATATTTTATGTGCCATTCTGTTTTATGGTTGGGGTTTTGGATTAGGTGGACATCGTAGTTCATTCTCGGTCATTTCCATTTGGATACTAGTCTGTTTGCTCCAAATGCTATTTGCTACTTTATGGCTGCGTTATTTTACGATGGGGCCTATGAAAACAGCACGTAAACGCCTAACTAATTCATTAATAAGAAAAAACACAAAGAATGATCTTCAGATGTAAAGGGTATAGAGATTTCGAGGCAAAAAAGATTATTTAAAAACAGTTTATACTTATCTCGTAGTTAAGGGCTCTATTTTTCTAAATATAAATGAAAAATGGGCCCTTTTTCTACACGATATGTAATTGTTAAAACGTATTTTAAGTAAAAATGTATTAATCCTTACGTTATTTTTTCTTAAATGGAACTAATGACGATACATACTGCGTTCATCACAATAATAATGAGAGGAGTATTCCGAGCTTTATCACGGGACGCTGCTCTTTTATTTATTAAAAAATATTTATTCTTTATTTCAATAATATGAGATTTATTAGGAAAACTTGGAATTTAAGTTGTTGTATATTAAGATAGTATATGATGAATATTTTCCATATATAGGAGGAGACATATGAAAAAGAAAATTCTACATACGGTACTTTCGATTGCAGTAGGAGCAGGGATATTGTCCGTTGGTGGTGTTCCTACCCAAGCTAAGAGTCAAAATCAGGAGATGAATAACACATACGCAATAGCTTTTAAAAGTGGATTACCAGAGAATTATCAAGAGGTAATACGGAAAGCTGGTGGTAAAGTAACTAAAGTTCTTCCCGAAGTTGGAGGAATAGAAGCTCAATCTGACGAGCCTTCTTTTCTTAAAAACCTAAAAGGTAATTCTTCAATAGAAGCTGCTAACAGAGAAATTCCCCTAACCTTAGACAAAACAGCAGTCAGCCCTTATAACTATGAGTCTAGTATCATCAGCCAGCAAAATTCAGAGAGTTATTGGGACTCCCAATGGGATATTCAAAGGGTGACCAACGACGGGAAATCATATGATTTAGAAACAGGCGGATATAAAAATAAAGATGGTAGTATTACTCATAAAGCAGTGGTGGGAGTGATTGATACTGGAATTGATGAGTCTCATCCTGACTTAAAGAATAATATAATAGGTGGACGTAATCTTGTTCCTGCTGGAATGGATGAATCTGAAACAGGTGATCCTACTGATATAAAAGATCGCAATGGGCACGGTACACACGTTGCCGGGATCATTGGAGCAAATGGTAAAGTAAACGGTGTAGGACCAGATTTAGGAATCCGATCCTATCGCGTATTGTACTCAGAGCAAGCCCTTGGATTACCAGCTTGGATAATAGATGCAATTATTGCAGCAACAAATGACAAGGTAGATGTTATTAATATGTCTCTTCGTTTCTATAATAATACCAAAATGACAATTGAGGGAGAAAGTTATAAATCGGTCGCTGAAACGTTACTTTGGAAGAGAGCAATTCAATATGCAGTAAAGAATGGAGTAACTGTAGTAGCCGGTAGTGGTAATGAAAGTTTAAATTTAGATGACAAGAAGGAAGTAAACGAATTTTTAAATAAATTGTATGAACCATATGGAATGAGCGTGAAAGGGCCTGCAACTGTAGTACCAGCACAAATGCCAGGAGTTATTAATGTGTCTGCCTCCACAAAATGGTCAACTCAGCAGCTTGCTTTCTACTCTAATTATGGAAACAGTGCTATTGACGTGGCAGCTCCTGGAGGAGATTATGGACCTAAATATGCAGAAACCAATGATCCTGCGGCGGCTGATCCAAGTAACTTAATCCTAAGTACTTGGCCTACCTATTTAGGCTCTTCATATGAGTTTAATGCTGGTACTTCTATGGCCACTCCTCAAGTAGCTGGAATTGCAGGAGTTATTAAGGCAGCTCATCCGGAGTATAAACCTGCCCAAGTAACAGCACGTATTAAGCAAACAGCTCTTGACTATGGAAAGAAAGGACAAGATGCTTTATTTGGTTCAGGAGAAGCAAATGCTTATAGAGCATTAGAAAATATAAAGAAGTAGCTTATGTTTCTAAATAAGAAGAAATATTAAAAGTACAAGGAAAGTAAATCATATTTTCAAAATAAATATAGAGGCTACTGTTTAGGTGAGTGGCCTCTATATAACTACTTCAACCTTTGCCGAGAGTCTTAAAATGGAAGTGAATCATTTTAAAATTTAAGATATAAGAAGAATTAGGAAAAGCCTAACATTTACGGGGCAGTTCAGTTAGGCCTACAGTTTTTTTATGCTTGTACAATTTTTCTATTTAAATTTTATAACAAAGTTGATTGGAGCGGAAGGTGCGAGACTCCTGCGGGAAAAGCGCGTCTAGGGGAGACCTCGCAGGCGTAAGCCGAGGAGGCTCCCGGACCGCCCGCGGAAAGCGAGTGCCTGGAGTGGAAATCCACGTTCACCTCTTTTGTCTACAAACTGAAAGCCTAACAACCTCTTAAAGAGTGTTAGGCTTCTTTTTTTGATTTATCGTTCTTTCTAACGATGAAGCTGTTTAATAAATGATAAAAATTAGGATGAGCGGGTTGGGGAATTTATCATCTTATTGTTATCAGCACTCAATTTCTCTAAAAGAATTTTGACTATTCGCTTCGAGGCAAATCCATCTCCATATGGGTTAGAAGCTGTCGCCATTTTTTTATAGGTTTCTTCATTTGTAAGTAAGTCTGTGGCTAATTGATAAATTCGTTCTTCCTCAATTCCTGCCAATAAAAGGGTACCAGCCTCAATCCCTTCTGGCCGTTCTGTTGTATCGCGTAACACAAGGACAGGAACGCCAAGTGAAGGGGCTTCTTCTTGCACGCCTCCGGAATCTGTCAGTATTAGATGGGCGTGCGCTGCAAAATTATGAAAATCAAGCACCTCAAGCGGCTCTATTAAGTGAAGTCTTTCCGTTTCACCAAAAATCCGGTAAGCAATTTCGCGGACGACTGGGTTTTTATGAAGTGGGAAAACGACTTGGATATCCATGTGATCTTCAAGCAGCCGTTTGACGGAACGGAATATTTCTTCCATTGGTTTTCCGATATTTTCTCGTCTATGCGCTGTCATCAATAACATACGATCTCCATTCAAACCGGATAGAATAGGATGTTCATAGTCTTTCCGTACAGTTGTTTTCAAAGCATCGATAGCCGTATTGCCGGTAATATGGATAGAATCACTCTTTTTGTTTTCCAAAATTAGATTATCTGCTGCTTGATTTGTTGGGGCAAAATGTAAATCAGCTAAGACGCCTGTCAGCTGCCTATTCATTTCTTCGGGATACGGTGAATACTTATTACCAGTCCGAAGACCAGCCTCAACATGGCCAATTTGAATTTTATTATAAAAAGCGGCTAAGCTGGCGATGAAAGTCGTCGTTGTATCTCCATGAACGAGCACAATATCTGGTTGTATTTCTTTCATAAGAGCGCTCAGTTCCCCAATACCGCGTGTTGTGATCTCTTCTAATGTTTGTCTTTCTTTCATCATATTCAAATCGTAGTCTGGTCTTATTTGGAAACATTGCAGAACTTGATCAAGCATATCCCGATGCTGGGCGGTGACTACGACAATGCTTTCAATTGATTCTTGATGCTTTTTCAACTCCAATACGACAGGAGCCATTTTAATGGCCTCTGGTCTTGTCCCAAACACAGTCATGACCTTTAAACGATTTTTAGGCATTATGATTTCCTCGCTTTCTTTATTTCCTCCCTATTATAACGAGTTGTTCCTAAGAAAAATTTTATTAGTGCAATAATTAACAGAATATTTACAAAGTTAATAAGGACTTTATATTTCTTTAATCCCCACTTAATATCGTCCATTTACAATAAAAAGCAGGACGATGAACATTTAAAGAATAGAGGTGATAGGCTCATATGAAAAGTGTCCTGATGATTGTGCAAAACTTTTATCCTGAAATTGGGAGTGCAGGAAACAGGATGAAAAATGTATATCTCAATTTGAAGCGGAGCGGCTATGAGGTAACAGTCATCACTTTGAAGCCGAGTTATCCTCACCAAAGTTTATATCAAGATGCCCACTTTTGGGATGAAGTAGATATTGAGGAGAAAGATATCATCAGGATTCAACCAGATAAAGTGAAGAGGTATACAAGCAATATGTGGAGACGCTTGCTTCATTATTTGGAAGCGATGTGGCTCTTCATTTACACAATTATCCGATTGGAAAAAAAATATGACTATGTGTTTGTCACGACGCCACCTATTTTCCCGATATTGGCGGCATTGATAGCCAAGAAAAAGATGAAGGCAAAGCTAATTACCGATGTAAGAGACTTATGGCCCGAATCACTGCAGGGAGTAGGCGTATTCGCGAATAAGTGGATCTTGAAAATGTCTTTTTTCCTTGAAAGAAAAATATATCAACACTCTAACCAAATTATCATCAATAGTCCTGGATTTAGGGATTATATCCTTTCAAAAGGAGTCAAAAATGATGATATCCAATTCATTCCAAACTCGCTTACTGCAGACGAGCTGAACTTGAAAAAAAGGCTTCCACCAATTTCAGAAAATAGGATCAAGGTCGTTTATACGGGTAATATCGGACTTGCCCAAGATATTAAAAAGTTAATAGCGGTGGCTGAAAAACTGAAAGAACATAAGCAAATTGAGTTCACGATTATTGGATATGGCTATCGAATGTCCGAAGTCCAAGACGAGATATCCTCTAAAGGGTTGACTAATATAAGGGTCATCAAAGCGATGAACAGGAGGGTGACTCTTAATGAAGTATCCTCTTCCCATATTGCGTATGTAAGCTTAGTTGAGAAGGATGTTTTTAACAAGGTGTTACCTGGAAAAATCATCGACTATATGTGTGTTGGGAAACCGATTGTCGGTGATGTCGCCGGGCGTGCCAGACAAATGATTTCAGAAGCGCAATGCGGGATGGTGGCAGATAGTAGAACGGTTGATGAAATCAGTCAACATATTCTAACAATGGCCTCTGAGAAAGCTCTTCGCGAAGAGCTTGGTGAAAATGGCCATCGATATGCGGAACAAAATTTTCTATGGTCAAAAAATATTCAAGGGCTCATTAACGTGATGGAAGCATCTAGCTAACGGCATATCTGGAAAAGTGGAGGTAAAAATGGCGAAGAAGGTATGTATGTTTGTGTGGAATCATTTTACCAACGATGCACGGGTTCTAAGGGAATGCACTGCCCTTACTGAAGAAGGTTATGAAGTCGACTTAATTGCTATTTATAACTGGAAAAATGAAGAATTACCAAAAAAAGAGAAACATAAAAACGGATTTAATGTCATTCGAGTGAATAATCGCTGGGATAGACTAAATAGAGTGCTGAAAATTGTTAAAAAAGTGAAAAATAAGATGTTTGAATTGACCGTTCTCACTTTATTGGTTTGGAATACCTTGATGAACATGAACTTGATTACGGGCTGGATCAGTACTGTCGTATTAGTGGGTGTTATGGCGCTTCTTGCAATAATCGCCACAATTGTTACGAAAACAAAACTACCGAATCTTTTGACAAGAAGCTATATTTTTTTTCAAATGGTTCATTACGGCCGGAAAAAGAAGTATGACTTTTATCATTCGAATGATTTGAATACGTTAATGCAGGGAGCGATCAGCAGTAAATTTCTAAGACGTAAAAAGCTCATATATGATTCTCATGAAGTTCAAACGAGCAGAACCGGTTATAATAGCCGGATTTACGGGATAATGGAAAAGTTTCTATTAAAATTTGTCGACGAAATGATCGCCGAAAATCATACTCGTGCTAAATATAATGAAGACTTATATGGTCTGTATCCAAAAGTGGTCCATAACTACCCAATCCCTACCTTGCCTGAGGAAAGTACAGTCGTGGATTTACACGAGTTGCTCATGCTGCCAGAGGACGAGCCGATATTGTTATATCAAGGCGGCATTCAAACAGGCAGAGGGCTAGAGAAAGTGGTTGAGGCTGTGCCAATGATGGAAGCAGGAACGCTTGTTTTTATTGGAGATGGAAAGATCAAGCCTGAATTAATAAAAAAGGTAGAGGCAATGGGTCTCGAACATCGGGTGAAATTTATCCCGAAGGTTCCGGTTGACGATTTGCTTCATTATACGAAAAACGCATATTTAGGTTTTCAGGTATTGAATAATGTCTGCTTTAATCATTATTCTGCTTCTTCCAATAAGTTGTTTGAATATATGATGAGCGGAGTACCTGTCATCGCCTGCAGCTTTCCAGAAATTCAAAAGGTAGTCGAGACTGAGAAAATTGGTTTGTGTGTCGACTCCCATGACCCACGTTCTATTGCGGACGGAGTCAATTATTTATTAAAGCATCCAGAAAAAAGAGCTGAAATGAGCAGCAATTGTCTTAAAGCCCGCCTAAAATACAATTGGAAACAAGAGAAAGAAATCTTCATCCAAATCTATCAATCAGCTTAACCAAACTAGAATACTAGAAGAAAATATGATGAGGAGTGGTTATTATGAAATTATGTACAATGGGACTAGGTTATATAGGACTTCCAACATCTTTAATGTTCGCAAAACACGGTGTAGATGTTGTTGGCGTGGATATCCATCCTGATGTTATTAATAAATTGAATAATGGAAAGCTCCATATTGAAGAACCTGGACTAGAAGAAGTGTTAAATGAAGTGCTAGATGCCAAAAGATTTCGTGCTACCTTGAATCCGGAGTCTGCGGATGTTTTCATCATTGCGGTCCCAACTCCAAACAATGAAGATCTACACCAATCGTGTGATCTTACCTATGTTATGCAGGCAACTTCAAGTGTTCTTCCTTTTGTTCAGAAGGGAAATGTCATCATTATCGAATCGACGATTGCACCAAGGAGCATGGATGATCATATCAAGCCATTGATTGAGAAGTCAGGGCTAACGATCGGGAAAGACATCTTTCTTGTACATTGTCCCGAACGTGTCTTACCAGGAAGAATTCTAGAAGAATTGGTGCATAATAACCGAATTGTCGGCGGCATCACAGAAGCCTGCTCCTACAGAGGAGGCCTTGTCTATGAAACTTTTGTTAAAGGGGAAATCATTCGTACGGATGCGAAAACGGCTGAAATGTCCAAATTGATGGAAAATACCTTCCGTGATGTGAATATTGCTCTTGCGAATGAGTTGGCTAAAGTTTGCTTCGAATTGGATATCAATGTATTGGATGTCATATCAATGGCAAATAAGCATCCACGTGTAAATATTCATCAACCAGGACCAGGGGTAGGTGGACATTGTCTCGCGGTCGATCCTTATTTCATTGTCGCTAAAGCTCCTGAGACAGCTAGAATCATCAAATTAGCCCGCGACACGAACGTTTCGATGCCGTATTATATCGTCAATTGTGTCAGGATGTTACTTGAGGGTATCCGTAAACCAAAGGTAGCGGTTTTTGGACTTGCCTACAAAGGAAATGTAGATGATATCCGTGAAAGCCCGGCCATTGATGTTGTAAATATCCTAATGAGCATGGATCAGATGGAAGTATCCTTGCATGACCCACATGTCCAATCTGGGAAAATGCCAGTCGTTTCTGTCGAAGACGCTGTAAAAGATGCCGACCTGATTCTTGTCTTAACCGATCATAATGAATTTAGAGAAATGGATTATGACAAACTATCGAATAAGATGGCTCATAAAATGATTTTGGATACTCGGAATTGCATTGATGCCAATAAACATAACATCCAAATTGCCAACTTAGGCAATGTATTCGAATATAAAACAGAACATTTGAAAGAAGTAAGGAACAAAATGATTATCTAATAAACAATTGATTCTGCAAGGCCGGATATGATAGGGATATAAAGGGTGTTGACTCAGTCAGCACCCTTTATAGTTGTGCAACATGTTAAATCATTTGATGAACTTGTAATTTTATATTTGCAGCTCAGTCTATTTAATAAGGAGGAGGCTGTCTCTTATGGGCGATCAAGAGGAGTGAATTTCATACGTATGAAAAAAGTATGACGAACTTTCTTGTGTATTATATTGGCCAACTGGATGTAGAGGATTTGGTACAGGAGACCTTTCTCAGGGCTTTTGAGAAAACCAATGAATTATACCACCAGCTGGAACATAGGGGACAGCCTCTTGGCTATTTTTAATTCAAAATTCATAGTATAGATTGGATAATTAATATGTTCTGTAAATATGACTTCCTATGGGGACATGTGAAGAGCAGATCCTGGCGCTTCAGGTTATTGTGGATTTTACAGGAGTTAGAACGTGATGATTGATTTTTCGCTTAGATTAATCAGTTTATAAAGAAAGGACCAAGCAAGTTTTGCTAAACTCGATAGTAATGGAGATTGTCTACAGTTTTTTTGATGGGTTGTAAAATTTGAACGTTACTTTCCACTTCAGGCACTCGCTTTCCGCGGGCGGCCCGGGAGCCTCCTCGGCGCCTTTGCGCCTGCGGGGTCTCCCTTGGACGCGCTTTTCCCGCAGGAGTCTCACACCTTCCGTTCCAATCCACTTTGTTTTAACAATTAGATATAAGCTTTTGCCTACAGTCTTTTTTGTTTTTAAAAAATAGAAGTATTAAAACTTGAGGTGATAAGGATGCTTTCGAAACATGATTCTATTCAGCGAGATCAACTTGAAATGATTACTTTAGATCAACTGGTGCCATCGAACCATTTGGCTCGTAAAATTGAAGCCACCATTGATTTCCCTTTCATTTATGACTTGGTGAAAGATATGTATTCAGAGGTCGGTCGCCCAAGTATTGATCCAGTTATTTTAGTTAAACTGACATTCATTCAATGACAATATCAAAAGGGGTTCGGAATGTTTTAATTCCGAACCCCTTTTGTTTTTGTTTATTAAAATTAAGCAGTCGGTCCGCCAAGTTCTTCAATTTCACTTGGAACGCTTCCGAATTTTTTAAAGTTTGCACGGAATTGAGCAGCAAGGGCTGTTGCTGTTTGTTTATATGCAGCAGGATCTGCCCAAGTCTTGATTGGTTGAAGCACTTCGTCAGGAACACCAGGAACATGAAGTGGAATATCCAAACCGAAGATATCGTCTTTGACTGTCTCGATGTTTGCTAATTCGCCTTCAAGTGCTGCTTGTACCATTGCACGAGTGTAAGCAAGTTTCATACGGCTACCAGTTCCGTATGCACCGCCAGTCCATCCAGTGTTGACAAGGTATACTTTTGCGCTGTGTTCGTCAATTTTATCTCCAAGCATTTCAGCATAGCGTGTAGCAGGAAGAGGTAAGAATGGTGAACCGAAGCAAGTTGAGAATGTAGCTTCTGGTGAAGTTACTCCTCTTTCAGTGCCTGCCAATTTACTTGTGTACCCGCTTAGGAAATGGAACATTGCTTGTTCTTTAGAAAGTTTGCTGATTGGAGGCAGTACGCCTGAAGCATCAGCTGTTAAGAAAATGATTGTATTTGGGTGTCCTGCGATACTTGGGTTCACGATGTTATCAATCGCTTGCATTTGGTATGCAGCACGAGTGTTTTCTGTTAATGAACTATCATCGTAGTTCGCTTCACGTGTTTCTGGATCAACAACTACGTTTTCCAATACGGCACCGAAACGGATGGCATCGAAAATTTGCGGTTCTTTTTCGCGTGAAAGGTTAATTGTTTTTGCATAGCAGCCGCCTTCGATGTTGAATACACCGTTAGAAGACCAGCCGTGCTCGTCATCACCAATCAGTTTGCGATTAGTGTCTGCAGATAAAGTTGTTTTACCAGTACCAGACAGTCCGAAGAATAAAGCGACATCTCCTTCACGTCCTACGTTAGCAGAGCAATGCATTGGAAGGATTCCAGCCTCTGGAAGTAGATAGTTCATGATTGAGAAGATCGATTTTTTCATTTCACCTGCATATTCCGTTCCACCGATTAAGATAGTACGGCGTTCAAATGACACGATGATGAATGTTTCGGATTTAGTTCCGTCGACTTCTGGATCTGCTTTGAAATTAGGTGCTGAGAGAATCGTGAATTCTGCTTCATGACCTCTTAGTTCTTCTTCATTTGGACGGATGAACAAAGTATGAGCGAAAAGATTATGCCAAGCATATTCATTTACCACTCGGATGGGAAGACGTGATGTTTCGTCTGCACCAGCGAAACCTTTGAAAACAAAGATCTCTTCTTTTGCTTTTAGGTAGTCAACTACCTTATTATATAGTTTATTGAATACATCTTCAGAGATTGGTTGGTTTACTGAACCCCAATCTACTTTGTCTTTAACAGATGCTTCGTCTACGATATATTTATCTTTAGGTGAACGGCCAGTATATTTGCCAGTTTCAGCTTTTACTGCGCCAGTTGATGTCAAAACGCCTTCGTTTCTGCTTAATACTTTTTCAACTAATTGGGGAACTGAAAGTTGAGTTTGCACATTATTTCCTGCCAATAATTGGTGTAACTCATTAGAAACGTCTACAGAATTCATATATGAGGTACCTTCCTTTGTTTTAAGTTTTATATTACAATTAGTATAACACATTCACTTAAATAGTCTATACTATTTATTTTTTTTTGTGATAATTTTTATATGGTTTCCTTAATCATTTTTATAAATGCGTTAAGAACCGAGTTCGGATTCTTGCATATACTTGAATGGAGGAATCTTAACTAGAAAGAAAACCCATAATCAAGATTGGTAGCTGGATTAAAGGTTATGTAAAAAAAGGATGGGTCTCGCTTCAGAAATATAAAAAAGGATTGTTTTATTTAATAGGAAGTAACAAAGAAAAGAATAACATGCTATTACCTCGAAAGGCAAAGTCATAAAAAGTTTTTTACGCTTCGAAGTTTGCTTTTTTAATTTTCTTTTATCTTTGGAAATTATCTACAGTTTCGTTTTGCTTTCTACTTCGAAAATCCAATAATGACGGAGCATCAGCACATTTTTTTTTTCGAAAGCTACGATGGGGGGAATTGTTCTTTTTAGAAAAGCATTGACAGATTCCGACCATATACGATAATATCTTAAATTGTACGGATTCTCTTATCCCGAGTTGGTGGAGGGACAGGCCCTTTGAAACCCAGCAACCTGCCATATTGAACTTGACTCCAAGATCAATCGCCGAAAATAAAGCGATAGTTCTTCAAGGAATAGTGGTGATGGTGCTAACCTGAGCAAGGTAAAAAACCCTTGAACGATAAGAGTGAAAGGATAGATGACAGAATTTTAAACCTTTCCTCATTTGCCAGGGAAGGTTTTTGTGTTTTTTAGTAATTCTGTGTCTATAGTTGAAACTAATAAGGGAAAACGAGTTCCGTAAAAAATCAGGCTTTTGCCTACAACATACTAACTTCCAAGGAGGAAATATGATGTCAAAGAAACGTCTATTTACTTCTGAATCTGTTACAGAGGGCCATCCGGACAAGATTTGTGATCAGATTTCAGATTCCATTTTAGATGCTATCCTTGCTAAGGATGCAAATGCACGTGTTGCGTGTGAAACAAGTGTAACAACAGGTCTTGTACTTGTTGCAGGTGAAATTACAACATCTGCTTATGTGGATATTCCACGTATCGTTCGGGATACGATTGCAGGAATTGGTTACACACGTGCGAAATACGGTTTCGATGCTGAAACTTGTGCCGTATTGAGTTCTATTGATGAGCAATCTGCCGATATCGCAGCTGGCGTAGACAAAGCGTTGGAAGCTCGTGAAGGAACTATGTCAGATGAAGAAATCGATGCGATCGGTGCAGGGGACCAAGGGCTTATGTTCGGTTTTGCTTGCAATGAAACAGAAGAGCTTATGCCACTTCCGATTTCATTAGCTCACAAACTTTCATTCCGCTTGTCTCAAGTTCGTAAAGATGAAACGCTTGCTTACTTACGTCCTGATGGTAAAACACAGGTAACAGTGGAATATGATGAAAATAATCAACCTGTAAGAGTCGACACAATTGTAATTTCAACACAACATGATTCAGAAGTAACGCTTGAGCAAATTCAAGCTGACTTAAAAGAACATGTGATTAAAGCAGTTGTACCAGCTGAATTAATCGATGCTGGGACTAAGTACTTCATTAACCCAACTGGCCGTTTTGTAATTGGCGGACCACAAGGGGATGCTGGTCTTACTGGACGTAAAATCATCGTTGATACGTACGGCGGATACGCTCGTCACGGCGGCGGTGCATTCTCCGGTAAAGATGCTACAAAAGTTGACCGTTCTGCGGCATACGCTGCTCGTTACGTTGCGAAAAACATCGTAGCTGCTGGCCTTGCTGACAAAGCGGAAGTACAATTGGCATACGCAATTGGTGTGGCAGAGCCTGTATCAATCTCGATCGATACATTCGGAACTGGTACAGTAAGCGAAGAAGTACTAGTTGATCTAGTACGCGCTAACTTCGACCTGCGTCCAGCTGGTATCATCAAAATGCTTGATCTTCGTCGCCCAATCTACAAACAAACAGCTGCTTACGGACACTTTGGCCGTACAGACGTTGATCTTCCTTGGGAACGCACAGATAAAGCTGAGATTTTAAAAGCAAAAGCATAATCAAATAAAAGAAAAGGTGCTTCGCAACTAGCGAGGCACCTTTTTCAATTGTGAAATGGATTAATTTGTCGACTGAGGGAATAATTCAAGAAATCCTATTTAATCCAGTCATTTATTTTTTTACTCGTGAATAATGCAAGTTTACTCGTGAATTTTCATGAATTATTTAATGCGTTCTGCATTTTTATAGTATTGTCCTTTTTCAGCATATTCTCCGACGATACGCTCCATATCCTTACGATCTTCATCGTTAATTTCTCGTACCACCTTAGCTGGACGGCCGAATGCCAATGTGTTTGGTGGTATAACTTTGCCTTGGGGAACAAGACTTCCTGCACCGATGAAAGCTCCTTCCCCGATTTCTGCTGCATCAAGCACAATCGACCCCATGCCAATAAGAGCTCCTTTACGAACTTTGCAGCTATGTAAAATAACCTGATGGCCGATGGTTACTTCGTCCTCAATAATTAATGGATTATTCGGACTTTGGTGGAGGACGCTGTTATCTTGTACACTTACTTTATTACCGATTATAGTAGGGGCTACGTCGCCACGTATAACGGTATTAAACCAGATTGACGTTTCGTCGCCGATTTTTACATCACCTGTCACGACAGCATTTTCAGCAATATAAGCGCTTTCAGAGATTTCAGGTTCTTTCCCTTTAAATGGATAAATAATCATTTTTAATCATTTCCTTTCCGAAGTAGATGTTTTTATGTATTATTTTAATATACCGTATGTAAATAGACTTTGCTATTTATAATAAAAATGTAGAATTTGTTAGAGTTCCTTTTTGTCGAAAATCATGAATATGGTTATAATTTATATATATTATTTTTCAGCTATCATTGATCGTATACAACAAGAGAAAAGTGAAAGGGGGATTTCGAATGTGGAAATGGGAGACAGAAGGAGACGCAAAAGGCGTCATTGTCATCATTCATGGGGCAATGGAACATCACGGCCGATATAAGTGGGTAACGCAAATGTGGCTTTCAGCCGGATATCATGTTGTCATGGGCGACCTTCCTGGGCAAGGGATGACAACTCGTGCCTACCGGGGACATATCGATTCCTTTGACGAATATTTAGACGAAGTAAAAAGCTGGATAGAAGATGCCTATGAATATTCGCTGCCAGTCTTTTTGCTTGGACACAGCATGGGTGGTTTAATTTCGATACGCTTGCTTCAGGAAGAAGAGTTGGACATTGCCGGGGTGATTTTATCTTCACCATGTCTGGGCCTCGTGACGAAGCCTAGAAAGTTCTTAACAGCTATTTCACATGGTTTGAACCTCGTGATGCCTAAGTTCAGAGTCGATTCCGGTTTAACACCTGAAATGGCTACGAGAAGTTCTGAAGTCCGTGAATCAGATAAAAATGATACATTATACATTACAAAAGTTTCGATTCGCTGGTATCGTGAGCTTGCACAGGCTATGAAGGATGCTTTTGAAGAGATTCCTGAATTTCAGGATGTGCCTCTTTTGTTGATGCAGGGCGGTGATGACCGAATCGTGAATAAAAAGGCGGTTCGTGAGTGGTTTAATTATAACTTGGCTAGTGAAAAACAATACAAAGAATGGCCAAAACTTTATCACGAAATCTTCAACGAACCAGAGCAGGATGACGTATTCCAATACGCTTTGAGTTTTGTTGAAAATCGTTTAAAAATATTAGGGTATGTCGTTTGAAATGTACATACTGCGGGATAAATATAACAAGCTGCTGAAGCGATTATCAGCAGCTTGTTTGTTTTAGCCAGCGTTTGTAAGTAATTCGTTCGACTTAATGACCGGTGCCCAATAAGTAACCGGATATATAAATTGGTGCAAGTGTGTAAGTTCTTTTTTATTGGATAAAGCAGTAAACTTAATTGATTTGAAGCTTAAGTCATTCGCGAATAGGTCTAAGAGGGTTGCCATCATATTCATGATCTCTTCATGACCTTGAGTGGAAATCACTAAATCGAGTTGAGACAGGAATTTATCAAATTGATTTTCATACTGTTTCAGGTCTTCTACAGTTTTTTTATGGCTTGTACAATTTGAACGTTGATTGGAACGTAGGCCACTCGCTTTCCGCGGGCGGTCCGGGAGCCTCCTCGGCTTGCGCCTGCGGGGTCTTCCCCTAGACGCGCTTTTCCCGCAGGAGTCTCGCACCGTCCGCTCCAATCAACTTTGTTATAAAATTTAGATAGAACCTCTTTTGTTTATGCTCTCTTTTCAATTGCCACTATGAATGGTGGATTATTAGCTTGATTAATGAAGTCATATTTCAGGACATGGGCTTTTTGCTGAGGGAGATTCTGAACATAGTGTAACAATGCGTCCCGTTCCGAAGCACCTTCTGGATGACCGTGATAGATGACAAGGATGATGATACCTTCGGGAGCCATCATTTCGAATAGCTGTTCAAGTGCAGGTATCGTTGTATTAGCTTGGGTGACGATTGATTTGTCTCCACCAGGAAGGTAGCCTAGGTTAAAAATAGCTCCTGTAATATTCCCTAAATGTTCTTTGCTGATGTATTTGTTCAGGTGCTCGTGTCCGTCATGAACGAGAGTGCAGCGTTCATGCATGCTCTCCTCCTTCAGTTTGGCTGCTGTGATTTGAATGGCGTTTTCTTGAATGTCAAAAGCATAGACATGCCCATTTTCACCGGCTAGTCCTGCAAGAAAGACAGTGTCAAAGCCGTTGCCCATAGTACCGTCAACGGTGATGTCCCCGGGTTGAACTGCTTTTTCAAGCAGAAGTTTTGCGAATGTCAAAATGCGATCCAGCTTCATCTTGATGGTACCTCCATATGATAATGCTTCCCTTGCCAGCTGTTGCGGCGTTGCAATTCGGCATCAATGGCATTCAATACATCCCATTTATTGACGCTCCACATCGGGCCAATCATCAAATCAATCGGACCGTCTCCAGTTATGCGGTGAACGATCATTTCAGGAGGGATTATTTCCAACTGATCACAAACAAGATTAACATAATCGTCACGGTCAAGAAATTCAAGCAGGCCCTTTTCATATTGCTTGACCATGGGCGTCCCTTTTAATAGATGAAGTAAGTGAATCTTAATGCCCTGCACATCTAGTTTCGCTACTTCACGAGCTGTTTCCATCATCATTTCGTAGTCTTCTTGAGGGAGTCCATTAATGATGTGTGAACAAACGCGAATGCCATGTTTGCGAAGTTTATCGACGCCTTCTTTGTAGCAATCAAAATCATGTGCACGGTTTATCATCGTGGCGGTTTTTTCATGAACTGTCTGAAGGCCAAGCTCTACCCAAAGGTAAGTGCGTTCGTTCAGTTCCGCTAAATATTCGACCACATCATCTGGCAGACAGTCCGGGCGTGTCGCAATGGAGAGGCCGACGACACCCTCTTGATTCAGGACGCTTTCGTATTTTTCACGAAGCTCTGCCACGGGTGCATGCGTATTCGTAAACGCTTGGAAATAGGCCATATACTTTCCATCTTTCCATTTATGATGCATTCGTTCACTGACTTTCTTAAACTGGACGTCAAGCGGTTCAACACGGTTACCTGCAAAGTCTCCCGATCCAGAGACACTGCAGAAGCTACAGCCACCATGTGCGACGGTGCCATCACGGTTTGGACAGTCAAAACCGCCGTCTAGAGCAACCTTAAAAACTTTATGTCCAAAGTGATTGCGTAAGTGGTAATTCCAAGTATGATATCGTTTGTTATCCGTTGCATATATAAACGGGTTTGCTTGATTCAAATCAGCAACCTCCCTAAGAATAATAAAGCGCATCATATATTATACAACATTCTAGCAGCTAGGTCTTTTTTCTAAAAATAAGCGTATAATGTATACTTGAAGGTTAAACATTGGCTACTAATGCCAGTATATCTAGTGAATGAATAAATCCAATCGGGAGCTGATGGACATGACCGGTCAAGTTGAAGAAGCAATTAATCAAATGAAAAAGAAATTAGCCGAAAATAATCAGGTGATCGAAGTAAATGAAGATGGGTTTATATATAAAGCCACTTGTACCTTCAATTCACCTGCTTCGGACGAACAAATTCATTCCTTTGAACAGAAAACTGGATTGCTGCTGCCCGATGATTATAAAGAATTTTTGAAAATAACGAATGGATGCCGACTGTTCGATAACCTTGAATCCGGGGGAGAAAATGATTTATACAGCCTGGATGATATTATTAATTACACATATGAGGGCTCCTATGAAGGATGTTATAAGGTTGCCTGCATTTATCAAGATAATATCGTGATTGATGGAGAGGCCGTTGCGAAAGGCGATAAGAATTATTTAATGGTAAAAGGACATATCGACGATTTTGAAGAGGGCGAGAAACTCCATATGGGCTTTGCCGAATGGATTGATCTGTTTATTTCCCATCAAGGAGAGAAATTTTGGGATAAATAATGATTCCTCAAAAAAACTGATAATCCACTCGTTATTTGCTCAAACTAAACAAGATGATACTGAATCATCCAAATGAGGCGCGAAGGAGAGGGTTTGAAATGGCAACCAGACAATCCGTCGATCATTTTTTAGAGCAATGTGAAGGGGCTCTCCATTTTGCAGAGTTTGAATTTAACGAGGCCTCACGGCAGGAGCATTATGAAGATGAAGAGTTTCAGAATTCCCAAAGGTATATCGAAGAGGCATTGACGGACATGGAAAGATTATATGCAAGCTCAAATGCCCAACAACGAGATATGCTTTCTCGGATGAAACAGCAGTTGAATGAAATGAAAAATGAGATGATTTTATTGCGTCATTAAAGAAAGAATGGGGGCTATGGATGCATAGCTCCCTATTTATTTTTGAACGATTTTTCTCAAATACGCATATATAATGAGAAACCTGTTGATAATGTTGGTGAACGGCTATTGCAATTATCGGTAAAATTGACTAGAATGTAATATAATCAAATATTCTCATAAAGACTATGAAGAGGAGCAGTAGCGATTAGAACCAGTTTAGAGAGTTGACGGATGGTGCAAGTCAACCTGGAATGATTGTGAACTCGCCTTGGAGTTACAGGTGTGAAGGTAATAGTAATGCCTGGCGTTTAATCCATGTTACGGATGTTTGAGCTGGGCGGTTTTTTAGTATCGCCAATGTGGGTGGTACCGCGGGAAGATATACATAATCCTCTCGTCCCTATTTGGGATGAGGGGTTTTTTTATTGTTTTTTTATACGGAAATTAGGAGGAAATCAAATGAGTTTTGACCATAGAAGTATAGAAACGAAATGGCAACAGTATTGGGAAGGCAATAAGACATTTAAAACGGGGGAAGAGAGCGGAAAACGTAAATTCTACGCACTTGATATGTTCCCATATCCATCAGGAGCGGGTCTTCATGTTGGTCATCCCGAAGGTTATACGGCAAGCGATATTTTAGCGAGAATGAAACGGGCGCAGGGGTATAATGTGTTACATCCAATCGGCTGGGATGCTTTTGGACTACCGGCTGAGCAGTATGCGATTGATACGGGGAATGACCCAGCGGAATTCACGGAACACAATATTAACACGTTCCGCCGTCAAATCAAGGCGCTTGGTTTTTCCTATGACTGGGACCGCGAAATCAATACGACCGACCCTGATTATTATAAATGGACGCAATGGATCTTCTTGAAATTATATGAAAAGGGTCTTGCTTATATTGATGAAGTAGCTGTTAACTGGTGTCCGGCACTTGGCACAGTTTTGGCAAACGAAGAAGTCATCGATGGTAAAAGTGAGCGTGGAGGCCATCCGGTTGAGCGCCGTCCGATGAAGCAGTGGATGCTTCGAATCACAGCTTATGCAGACCGTTTGATCGATGATTTGAATGATGTGGATTGGCCTGAGAACATTAAGGATATGCAACGTAACTGGATTGGCCGTTCTGAGGGAGCGGAAGTGACGTTCAATATCGATGGCCACGATGAAACTTTCACGGTGTTTACGACTCGTCCGGATACTTTATTCGGTGCAACGTATGCAGTATTGGCTCCAGAGCATTCATTTGTTGATAAAATTACGACTGCTGAACAAAGAACTGCAGTTGACGCATATTTAGATGAAGTGAAACATAAAAGCGACTTGGAAAGAACCGACTTGGCAAAAGATAAATCAGGCGTGTTCACAGGGGCTTATGCAATAAATCCAGTCAATGGCGAGAAAATGCCGATCTGGATTGCTGATTACGTGTTGATTAGCTACGGAACAGGTGCTATCATGGCCGTTCCTGCGCATGATGAACGTGATTATGAATTTGCTGTTAAATTCGAATTGCCAATTAAGGAAGTTGTAGCTGGTGGAGATGTGACAAAAGAAGCATACACAGGCGACGGCCTTCATGTGAATTCTGAATTCCTAGATGGATTGAATAAAGAAGAAGGTATTTCAACCATGATCAAATGGCTGGAAGAAAAAGAAATTGGCACGAAAAAAATCACGTACCGTCTTCGTGACTGGTTATTCAGCCGCCAACGTTACTGGGGTGAACCGATTCCAATCATCCATTGGGAAGATGGCACGATGTCTGCGGTGAAAGAAGAAGAACTTCCATTGATTTTACCGAAAGCAACAGATATCAAGCCTTCAGGCACGGGTGAATCACCGCTTGCAAACATTGCGGAATGGGTGAATGTTACGGATGAAAATGGACGTAAAGGCCGCCGTGAGACGAATACAATGCCACAATGGGCAGGCAGCAGCTGGTACTTCCTTCGTTATATTGATCCAGACAACACAGAAGCACTTGCAGATCCGGAAAAATTAAAAGAATGGATGCCAGTCGACATTTATATTGGTGGTGCTGAGCATGCGGTTCTTCACTTATTGTACGCTCGATTCTGGCATAAATTCTTGTACGATATCGGAATCGTACCAACGAATGAACCGTTCCAAAACCTATTCAACCAGGGAATGATCCTTGGAGAGAATAATGAAAAAATGAGTAAATCAAAGGGTAATGTCGTAAACCCGGATGACATCGTTGAAAGCCATGGTGCGGATACACTTCGTATGTACGAAATGTTCATGGGACCATTGGACGCATCTATTGCTTGGTCCACAAACGGATTGGACGGTTCGCGCCGATTCCTAGATCGTATCTGGCGTTTACTAATCAACGAAGACGACACGATTACAAATAAAATGGTCGACACTGATGACAGTGGAAAGCTTGAAAAAGTGTATCATCAAACGGTTAAAAAAGTGACCGAGAACTATGAAGAATTGAAATTCAATACGGCGATTTCACAGCTAATGGTATTTATCAATGATGCCTACAAAGCAGATTCGCTTCCTAAAGAATATATCGAAGGCTTCGTGAAATTGCTTGCGCCAGTTGCACCGCATATCGCCGAAGAACTTTGGTCTAAACTTGGCCATTCTGAAAGCATCACATACGGAACATGGCCAGCGTTTGACGAAGCTAAGCTAGTCGATAACGAAGTTGAAATCGTCATCCAAATCAACGGAAAAGTCAAAGCCAAATTAATGGTTCCAACTGACACAACGAAAGAAAAGCTAGAAGAAATTGCGATGGGAGACGACTCCATCAAAGAACAAATTGATGGCAAAACCATCCGTAAAGTCATTGCTGTACCAGGAAAACTGGTCAACATTGTCGCAAACTAAATAGTTCAAATCAGAGCTGGCCCGCATGTCATGTGCAGGGTCAGCTTTTTTTTGCTCGAGCATAGATAGATGAAGTTGGAGTTAGGTCATGTTAGAAACTTTACCGATTTAAGTCGGTTTTCGATACTTCCCCATCATATTTTGAATGCATCACTCGTTATAAGGAGCCAGTGTGATCTTCACTTAAATTGCTTAATTGGTACATGTGAATCATTTTTTAGCTCGATGTTCAGTTATATCAAGCATTTTTTTTAAAAAAGGGAAAAAATTGGTTGATAATATTTTACAGTATGATAGTTTGGTATAGTAATGTAATTTTTTACTATTTATTGGAGGCGAAACCGTGAAATTTAAGAATGTAAGTCGATTTACCGCGTTTGTACTTATTTTTGCACTGATTTTCAGCTTGGTGATTCCACTAAATTCTCAAGCTGCAACTGCAACACCTATTGAAAATGTAAAAACGATTAAAAATGGGGACACTTTGGACGGGAAGTTTAAAAAACCGGATGTTCAATGGTATCAAATCACCCCCACAAAAGAAGAAATACAAAAATTCTCCCATATTGAGTTCGAAGTCAATTCGGACAAAATCTTGAATATCTCCGTATATCAAGATAAAGAAAAAGCAGAAAAAGATGAGAGCAATTATTTTGTCTCTTCTTATCCTGATGAAAAAGCTGTAGTCGATTTCCCATATGCTTGGGAAGGCACATATTATGTTAAAGTTGAATATTTCGGCGATACGGATGATGAGGGGAATCCCATCCCGGATGCGGAAAATGTAGCTGAATACTCCATCAATGCGCATTCAGTAACATTGCCGCCATCTGCCGGGGACGAAGAGATGGATCTCGAATCATGCCCGGTTGAAGTGAGTGTAAACGATAAGAAAACGGGAGAATCGATGTTGAAAACACTCCGCGTGTTTAGAGATGAAGTTCTCACCAAGTCATCTGAGGGGCGCTCCCTTTCCTCTTTATACTATAAGGCTTCCCCATTCCTGGCCATTCATCTGGCTGGTAATAAAACGGCCAGGGAAGCTGTCTATAATCACTTAGTCGTCATTAAGCCCCTTATTGAGGATCTTAATGAGAATGGAGTAAGCAGTACGGCAGTCATTAGCAACAAGCAGCAAGAAGCGATTAAAGCATTATTCAATAAGTCGGCAGACGTAGCACCTGCTGGATTGAAAAAAGAAATGAACAGCATAGCAAAGAAAATCAACCTTGATAAGCTTGCAGGTGAGAGAATCGTAGATATCGCAAGCAAAGCAGGAATTGAACTTCCAGCTTCGAAGAATATAAAGAACAAATATATTGTCAAACTTAAACCTGGGAAGTCATTAAGTTCAGTCCAATCCAAGGTAAAAGGAAAAGGGTATGGAACATTATCGGCACCTAAGAAACAAGAGGTACTGTATGATGATATGTACGTTGTAGAGTTAAACAATCAAGCTAAAATGAGCACAGCAGCTCTATCGAATATCGAGAAACTTCCAGAAGTGGAATATATCGAAGCGGTAAAAGCGTACAAAGCACTTTCAGCTGATATTCAGTCACCGTATCAATGGTCTTTAAATAACGCCGGTGGTGAAGAGGGCATAAAGGGAGCGGACATCGATAACGAAAAACTGCAGAACCTTATAAAGAAACGTAATTTAAAAGATACAATGGTAGCGGTTGTCGACACGGGTGTCGATGATTCACTGGCGGATTTGAAAGATACGGTTCGCATGGACTTAGGTAAGAATTTCATTGATAAGAAAGAAAATGCCATTGATGACAATGGTCATGGTACACATGTATCCGGAATTATCGCTGCCAAAGCGGATAATGGGTATTCGATGCAAGGAATTAATCCAGTTGCTAAAATCATGCCTGTGAAGGTTCTCGATTCTTCAGGATATGGAGACATGGAGAAAATTGCATTAGGCATTAAATATGCCGTGGATCATGGAGCAAAGGTCATAAACCTTAGCTTGGGCGGAGAATATAGCAGAACGATTGAATATGCCTTGAAACATGCCGCTGCCAAGAATGTAATGGTTGTCGTAGCAAGCGGTAATGATGGGATGGAGGGACTATCTTATCCTGCATCATCTAAATACGCCATATCCGTCGGTGCAACCAATGCCCTTGATTTAGTATCCGATTATTCCAATTATGGATCGAAATTGGACATGGTCGCTCCAGGGACAGGCATCCCGAGCCTTGTACCTAATGGAAATGTTACCTACATGGATGGTACATCAATGGCAGCTCCCCATGTTGCGGCAGCTACAGCCTTGTTATTATCCGGAAACCCTGGGTTGAAAGTGAATGAAGTAAGGGAAATCCTTCATGAGACATCGGAATATGTTGCTTTTGAAGAAGAAGATAATGTAGACCCTTATGAGGGCTATCAACCAGAAGATGGGGAAATCCAATACCCAGTAGAAGAACTGCCTGTAGGGAAAGATTTAGTATCAGGGTTTGGTAGACTGAATGCATATAGTGCACTTAGTACAGTGGATTTAAAAGCTAAAGTGAATCTTGTGATGGATACTCAAACAAAACTGACTGGTTCAGCTAAAAAAGGTTCAGTAATCGAAGTGAAAAACGGGAAGAAAACGCTCGGTAAAGCAACAGCTGCAGCCAATGGAACGTTCAGTATTAAGATTCCAGTCCAAAAAGCAAGTCAACTTCTTACTGTGAATATATCTGATTCTTCCAAACTAGCAGTATCTTCAATCAAAGTGTTTGTGAAGAAGGGTGAAACACCTAATAAGCCAACAGTTAAGGCTGTTAGTGACAAAGATACGTATGTATCTGGTCAATCGCAAGCCGATATGAAAATCACGATCAAAAATAATGCGAAAAAAGTAATTGGTTCAGGTAACACGGACAGCAAGGGGCAATTTAAAGTAAAAATCAGCAAACAAAAAGCGGGGACTAAACTTTCAATCACAGCTACAGACTTGGCAAAACGTGAAAGTAAAGCAGCAACCGTGACTGTAATTGATAAAACAGCTCCAAGTGCACCGAAAGTGAACGAAGTAAACGACAAATCCACCAATGTAACTGGTAAAGCGGAAATCGGTTCAAAAGTTACCGTGAAGTACAACAATAAAAACATCGGAACGGCAACAGCTGATAAAAAGGGGAACTTCTCCATTAAAATCAGCAAGAAAAAAGCAGGGTCCGTATTATATGCCTCTGCAAAAGACAAAGCGGGCAATACAGGAAAAGCAGCAAAAGTAACGGTTAAAGATAAAACCGCTCCAGGTGCACCGAAAGTGAATGAAGTAAATGACAAAGCAACCAAAGTAACAGGTAAAGCAGAAGTTGGATCGAACGTTACGGTGAAGTACAAAGATAAACATATCGGCACAGCTAAAGCTGATAAAAATGGAAAATTCTCTATTAAAATCAGCAAGAAAAAAGCAGGTTCTGTATTATATGTCTCAGCAAAAGATAAAGCTGGCAATACAGGGAAAGCAACAAAAGTAACTGTTAAAAAATCTAAATAGCAATAAGAGGTGAAGGTCGTTTAACTTACATGTTAAACGGCTTTTTTTTGTGAGAAAACGAATGAAAACACCGCTCGATGATGAGCGGTGTTTTTGCTATGATCGTGTCTTTGCCTGTTCGTTGTCATTGCATGATGTCAGATCTGGAGTTTCGCACTATAAATCTTTATTAGAGAAAAGGAGAAGAGAGGGAATAAAAGTCAAAGTGCAGTAATCCCAAAATTCAGGAGGAAATAAAATGAAAATAGGAAGAGTAATAGCGTTAGGTACTATTTCAGCTTGTTCAATTGGGTTAGGAACGCTTTCAGTTGAGGCCGGGAATGAGCGTTTGGGGTAACTTCCTGCATAAATCCAAACATTTTTCGATTTCTGCAATATAAGGAATCAATCTCATGTATTACGGATTCCTTTTTTAAAATGTATATACCTATGCCGGGATTTTCGAGGGTCCATATATCCGCCGTTTATTTGATGTCCGAGAGAGCACGCAATGACTACTGCTGCAAAGAGGGGATGATTTTCTTCAATTTAATATCTTCTTTCCGTTTTTTTATTTTTAAAGATTACACCCAAATGCCTCTTCCTTCAACCCCTTTTTAAAAATGTAGAAAAATTGATTTCATGAAAATCTTTCCATACCCCGTAATTTGGACTCGCTCATATATCGAATGAGCAGAATCAGCCATTGCTTGGGCTTTTGCACTTCATCAATTTGATCACCAACCCTTTTTTGGATCTTCAAATGCTTCATTTATTTTCTTGAAATCATAAAGTTGAACAATCCATTTTTGTAGGATTCTCGTGCTACAAACAAACTGTGCAGGGCAAGCTCGATCCAACTTGTCTCCTGCACTTGTAAGCTTATTTAGTAAATTCACTTCTCAGAAGATAGACAACATCGTACTCCTTTAATTCTTCCATATGACGATCCATGTCATTGTAAAAATCATTGGAAAGTGTGTGCATGCCTTCATCTCCGCTTGAATAACAAATACTCGCCAACGCAAGCTTTTTTGTGTTGTTTATATTGAATTTACTAGGACTGCCCCATACGCTGGAACCCTTTTCATCAATGGTTTCAGGAAAAGTAGCCGTAGTTATACCATCATCGCTTTGAATACTGATGTTGAACATCGATAGATCTTGTTCATCATCCGTTTTGGATGTGGTGAAGATGATCGTCCCATTCTTTTCAACCCCAGTTGTCATGCGACCTTTTTCATCTTCGACAAGTTTACCAAATTCATATTTTTCGACCCAGACGGAGATCTCCTTGTATGTATCATCAACATTGAAATCGATAAGAAAGAAATGTTTACTTGTATTCTCAAGGATGGCTTTTTCCCTTGCTGATAACTTAGGAACTGAAAGGGTATTCTCGGGTTTTGGATCATCAGCCTTACAGGCGACTAAAGAAAATGAGAGCAGGGATATGATGATGGATAATATGATCTTTTTCATGTATTTCACCCCCCTTGATAATATCAAGCTAATTAAACCCAATTCTTGTATATTATAACATTTTAATGAAAAAAATGAATCGGAACGCGGTAAAAGGCAAGCAATCGGAACGCTTACCTTTTTTTTGCATTTAGAATGGTTGGGAAAGAGGATTATTGGCAACATCCACGTCATTTTGAAGCAATTGGTTTAAGTTGTAAGCAGGATAGAGATTTCTTTCATAAAGGTAGTTGAAAATCTTGACTTGGATATCGATGGCTCCATTTAAATGTTTCATAAATACCTTTCGAAGGGAAGGGGTGGCTGTTTCAGTAATGGCACCTGCATAACTTTTGATGGATGTTTTGGCAAGCCCCAGCAATTCTCCGGCAGCAGCGGCCGATGCGTCATCCCTTAATGCATCGTCATCCCGGTCCGTCTTAGGCGTCAATGGGTAAAATTGCAGCAGTTCCATGATGTTTTGGGTAAGGGCATCATGGTTTGCTTGTATATCGTTTTTAGAATGGGGTCCTGTATTGTCGGATAGGCTTTTTTCAATTTAATAAGGGCATTGGACTGGGCGGCGACCAATTCATGAAGTTCGAGTGTTTCATGTCAAGCAAGATGTGAATGGGTGGGTTTCATATAAAATCCTCCTGAACAAATAATCTTGATACGTTATTCGTAAAGTGGGCTCTTGGTAAGTTGTCTTTTGAAAAAAGAGGATTAAAATCGTCCTGCATTTTAGCTTAGATTACTTATGGAAGAAATGCTGTCCGTTTTTTAAAGGGCAAGCTTATCCACAAAAATAAAGGCAGGACAAGAAAAAGACAGTGGTTTCGGCAACTTAGGATTGATTTCCTGCATGCCTAGGCCAACTGTCTTTTTACCTCAAATTTACCTATCTTCAATCACACTGATCTGCTGAATATTAATCCAACTGGCAAAATTGCTAGTTCTGGAAGAAGGGTGATTTTTCAAAAGTTCCATCATTTCAATCACATAATTACCCCAATTTCAATATACTCTCAATATTGAAGTGGGAATAGGCTATGCAGGAGCTATGAATTGAGTAGTCATAATTTCATTATATTATTCCAAAATAATTATTGATACTGCTCAAGAATCGAGAAAAACTTTTTGACAAACTCATAAAATACCTTTTCGGAAGGTGCTAATTCCCTGTTTTTGGGTGTGATGATACCAACTGTCCTTTTAACCTCAGGTGTATCAATCGGGATTTTTACAGTTAGTCTTGGAATTACTTCATAAAAGGTACTGTCAGGTAAAAGGCTGACTCCGATTCCGGCTGATACGAGTCCTTTTATGGAATCCATATCTTCACCTTCTGAGGCAATGATCGGTGTGAATCCTGCTTGTTTGCATGCTTCGATAGCAATACTGTGAAGGATGTATCCTTTGGGAAACAAGACGAATGGATCATTTCGTAAGTCACTTAGGCGCAAACTCTTCTTATCAGCTAATGGATGAGAGATGGGAAGTAAAGCGGAAATGTTTTCTGTGAATAATATATGGCCTTCAATATCTGGATCTTTTGTTGGAACTGGGCCAAGAAAGGCTAATCCGATTTCGCGGTTTTTGACAGCTTCCTTTAATGCCGAATACGATCCCTGTCTTAAGTGGAACCCGATATTTGGCTGCTCATCTTTAAAAGCGGAAATAACGGTAGGCAATAATTGGGTGGAGAGACTTGTAGGAAAGCCGATCTTAATTGTTCCATGTTCAGGGTCTAAAAATTCTTCTATTTGATCTTTTGCATATTCTATCGCCTTTATTGCCGTTTTCGCATGGATTAAGAATATTTTACCAATAGGAGTTAACTGAATATTACGGCCAGCTTTTTCAAATAAGAGGACCCCAAGTTCATCTTCTAGTCTGGCGATCTGCCGGCTGATTGCTGATTGTGCGATATGCAGGTGCTCTGCGGCTTCAGAGACGTGTTCTCTTTCAGCGACTTCAACAAAATAACGTAATTGACGTAGTTCCATTTATTCATCCTCCATTCATTCATCTCAAGGTGAGATAGATTTTAAGAGAATTATATATTGTTTATATTGATTTGAAAACCTAGAATTAAATGTAAGAGAAATGACGGTATAAGAATACGATGGGGGCGATTAATATGACATACAATCAAATACCAAAGGCACAAGGTCTCTACCATCCTGAATTTGAACATGATGCATGTGGGATCGGTTTATACGCTCATTTAAAAGGGCTTGCTACACATGACATCGTCAAACAAGGACTAAAGATGCTGTGTCAATTAGATCATCGTGGAGGACAAGGAAGCGATCCGCTTACAGGGGATGGCGCAGGATTAATGGTGCAAATTCCTGATAAATACTTCAGACTGGCATGCCCGGAAATGAATTTGCCAGCAAAAGGGCGCTATGGTGTGGGGATGCTCTTTTTCTCAAACAATGATGTGGAACGGAATGAGATTGAAGCACGTCTAAATGCATTTATAGAACAAGAGGGACAAACGCTTTTAGGCTGGAGAACGGTTCCTGTCGATGCAGCAAAAATCGGAGAGGTTGGCAAGGAGACATGTCCGACGATCCGCCAAGTATTCATTGGGGCTAGTGAGGAGATATCCGATGATTTAGCTTTTGAACGTAAACTATTCATTATTAGAAAACAAGCTGAAAACTGGGCACGTGAACGTGGTAATCGTTTTTATTTTGCTAGTTTTTCAAGTACTACGATTGTTTACAAAGGATTGTTGACACCAGAGCAGGTAGATGCTTTTTATCTTGATCTTCAACAAGAGGATTTTGTGTCGGCTTTCGCTTTAGTACATTCCCGCTTTAGCACAAATACATTTCCGAGTTGGGAACGGGCACATCCAAACCGTTACCTGATTCATAATGGTGAAATCAATACGCTTAGAGGAAATGTAAACTGGATGAAAGCGCGTGAACAGCAGTTTGTTTCAGAAGCATTTGGAGATGATTTGCAAAAGGTCCTTCCTATTTTAGATGTAGATGGAAGTGATTCTTCGATTCTTGATAATGCACTTGAGTTCTTCGTACTTGCGGGCCGTAAACCGGCGCATGCAGCCATGATGCTTATTCCCGAACCATGGACGGAAAACCCACATATGACGAAGGAAAAGAAGGCTTTTTACGAATATCATAGCATGCTGATGGAACCATGGGATGGTCCAACGGCGATTTCCTTTACGAATGGGAAACAAATTGGGGCCATTTTAGATCGTAATGGTTTAAGACCAGCACGATATTATGTGACCAAAGATGATTACATCATTTTCTCCTCTGAAGTCGGCGTGATCGATGTGGAGCCGGAAAATGTATTATATAAAGATCGTTTAAGCCCAGGTAGAATGCTTTTACTAGATTTAGAGGAAGGCCGCATTATTTCAGATGAAGAAATCAAATCCGAAATGGCACAAGAATATCCGTACCAGCAATGGCTGGACGAGCAGCTTGTTCAATTAAATAACGAAGAACAAGTGGTTGAAGAGGAGCCGTTGTCTGATTTACTTTTCCGACAAAAAGCGTTCGGCTATACGTATGAAGATGTTCAAAAATATCTACTGCCGGTTATTAAGGAAGGTAAAGATCCATTAGGTTCCATGGGGAATGACATCCCGCTTGCAGTCTTATCTGACCGTCCGCAATCGTTATTCAATTATTTCAAGCAATCCTTTGCACAGGTAACCAATCCGCCAATCGATTCTCTTCGTGAGCAAATCGTCACGTCAACGATGACTTTCTTAGGTGCGGAAGGAGATCTTCTGAAGCCAAATGAAACAAACAGCCGCCGGATTCAATTGGATTCACCTGTTTTGACGCCAGGTCATATGAAACAGCTAAAAGAAGATGTATATCCGGAATTCAAAAGCAAGGTCATTCAAACTCTATTTTCAGAAAATTTAGAGAACGAACTGGATCGAATCTGCCGTGAAGCGGAACAAGCGATTGCTGAAGGTGTTAGTCTCTTAATTTTGTCTGACAAAAATATGAGCAAAGAAAAGGCTGCGATTCCTTCTTTATTGGCTGCGAGCGCCCTTCATCAAGAGCTTATTCGTCATGGAAATCGTACGAAAGTGAGCATTATTGTTGAAACAGGAGAAACAAGGGAAGTACATCACTTTGCGGCACTAATCGGGTATGGGGTAGATGCCATTTATCCGTATCTTGCCTTTGAAACATACAAGCAGGCTGTATTAGAAGGCAGTTTATCCATCAGCTACGAAGAAACGGTAAATAAATACGTTCAATCCTTAACAGAAGGCATCGTAAAAGTGATGTCGAAAATGGGTATTTCAACGATTAAAAGTTATCGCGGAGCTCAAATTTTCGAAGCGGTAGGAATCAGTGCAGATGTGATTGAACGTTATTTCAGCGGTACGGCTTCACAGCTTAGTGGGATTGAGTTAGAAACTATCGCAGAAGAAGCGTTAATTCGTCACCAAAATGCTGCAGCAGATTCTTATGACCAAACACTTGAAAGCGGAAGTGACTTTCAGTGGAGAAAAACAGGGGAACATCATGCCTTCAACCCCAAAACCATTCATACACTGCAATGGGCTTGCCGAAAAGGTGACTACAGTTTATTTAAACAATATTCAAACTTGGCGAATGAAGAGAGACTCGGGTTTTTACGTAATTTATTCTCATTCGATCAAACGCGCCAAAGTATCTCTATAGATGAAGTAGAATCCGTAGAATCCATCGTCAGCCGATTCAAGACGGGCGCGATGTCATTTGGCTCTTTGAGTCAGGAAGCACATGAAACATTAGCGATTGCGATGAATCGTTTAGGAGGAAAAAGCAATAGCGGTGAAGGCGGTGAACATCCAAACCGTTATCAATTGGATGAAAACGGTGATAACCGCCGCAGTGGAATTAAGCAAATTGCATCTGGGCGTTTTGGCGTGAAAAGCCATTACCTTGTAAATGCAGATGAGCTTCAAATTAAAATGGCGCAAGGCGCGAAGCCGGGTGAAGGCGGGCAGCTGCCGGGGAACAAAGTCTATCCGTGGGTAGCTGAAGTTCGTGGCTCTACACCGGGTGTTGGTCTGATTTCACCACCGCCACATCATGATATCTACTCGATTGAAGATTTGGCACAGTTGATTCATGATTTAAAAAATGCAAATCGCGATGCACGGATCAGCGTCAAGCTTGTTTCTAAAGCAGGCGTTGGCACGATCGCAGCAGGTGTGGCCAAAGGTGCTGCAGATGTTATTGTTATCAGTGGGTATGACGGAGGTACAGGTGCTTCGCCTAAAACGAGTATCAAACATACAGGTCTTCCTTGGGAGCTGGGCCTTGCAGAAGCACACCAAACGTTGATGTTGAACGGCCTGCGTAGTCGTGTAGTCCTTGAGACAGATGGAAAGTTAATGACGGGACGCGATGTAGTTATGGCAGCGATCCTTGGGGCAGAAGAGTTTGGTTTTGCAACAGCACCACTTGTTGTCCTTGGCTGTGTTATGATGCGTGCTTGCCATTTGGATACATGTCCAGTCGGAGTAGCCACGCAAAACCCTGAGCTCCGTAGTAAATTTGCAGGAGATCCGGATCATATTGTAAATTTCATGCGCTTTATCGCTGAGGAAGTTCGTGAAACGATGGCTGAGCTTGGTTTTAGAACATTAGAGGAAATGGTTGGCCGCACCGATGTTTTACAAGTGAGCGAACGGGCTCAAAAGCATTGGAAAGCTAAACATCTGGACTTAACGACACTTCTTTTCCAACCAGAGGGCATTCGTACTTTCCAACGTCCTCAAAATCATAAAATTGAAGAATCCTTGGATATTCGGGAGATCTTACCGATTGTGCAACCTGCTTTAGATGATCAAACCCAGGTGGATGTTAGCTTCCCGATTACGAATGTGAACCGTGTAGTCGGAACGATTGTCGGCAGTGAAGTATCCAAACGTTTTGGAGAAGAAGGGTTGCCTGAAGATACGATTACACTACGTTTCACAGGATCAGCTGGCCAAAGCTTTGGTGCATTCATTCCCAAAGGCATGTCGATGTATTTGACAGGCGATGTCAATGACTATGTTGGGAAAGGTTTATCCGGCGGTAAAATCATTGTCACGGCACCAGCTGGTAATCAGATTGAGGCAGGAGATAATGTCATTGCCGGAAATATCGCCTTATACGGCGCAACTAGCGGCGAAGCATACATTAATGGACGTGCTGGAGAACGCTTTGCTGTTAGAAACAGCGGTGTCAATGTCGTTGTTGAAGGAATAGGCGACCACGGCTGTGAGTATATGACAGGCGGACGCGTAGTAATTCTAGGGGATATCGGTAAAAACTTTGCTGCAGGTATGTCAGGAGGTATCGCTTATGTACTTGCAGATAATGCAGAAGAATTTAAGGCATTATGCAATGTAGAAATGATAGAATTCGAGAAACTTGAGGATATAAATGATGTGAACGAAGTAAAAGAAATGCTCCACAGCCATCTACATTATACAGAGAGCGCCAAAGCTTCTTATGTACTGGAGAATTGGGACGATTTCGTTAAGAAATTTGTAAAAGTCATTCCGAAAGATTACAAACGGATGATGAAAAGTATCGAAAAGCAAAAGCATGCAGGGCTAACGGATGCAGAAGCGGTTATGAGTGCATTTCAAGCAAATGCCGTTCAAGATAAAAAAACCATTAAACAAGCTGTGATGCAGTAAGGAAGGGGAGAGAAAGATGGGAAAAGCAACAGGATTTATGGATTATCCGCGAGAAAAGCCAAAAGACCGGAATCCTCTCACTCGTTTAAGCGACTGGAGAGAGTATACAGCTCCTTTCTCTGATGAAAAGTTAAGTACACAGGGAGCGCGGTGTATGGACTGCGCCACCCCTTTCTGCCATATGGGCATGGAATTGAATCGAGTTACAACGGGCTGTCCGATTCATAATTTGATTCCAGAGTGGAATGATTTGGTATACCGCGGCAGATGGAAAGAAGCATTAGACCGTTTAATGAAAACGAATAATTTCCCTGAGTTCACGGGCCGCGTTTGTCCGGCCCCTTGTGAAGGGTCTTGTACGGTAGCGATTAGCGATCCTGCGGTTGCCATCAAAAACATCGAACGTACCATAATCGATAAAGGGTTTGAAAATGGTTGGATCACACCTCGTATCCCTGAAAACCGGACCGGAAAGAAAATTGCTATCATCGGTTCAGGCCCTGCTGGGTTAGCAAGTGCTGATCAATTAAATCAAGCAGGTCATTCGGTCACGGTTTATGAGCGTTCAGACCGTGCAGGCGGGCTATTAACATATGGCATTCCGAACATGAAGCTTGAAAAGGATGTCGTTGCGCGTCGAATCAAATTATTGAACCAGGAAGGCATCGATTTCGTCACGAATACGGAAATTGGAAAAGACATTTCATCCGAAGAACTGCAAAATCAATATGATGCAGTTATCCTATGTACAGGTGCTCAAAAGCAACGTGACTTAGTAATTGAGGGACGCGAAGCGAAAGGCATTCACCTAGCGATGGATTACCTAACGACTTCGACTAAAAGCTTGTTGGATTCCAACTTTGAAGATGGTCAATTTTTAAATACAAAAGGTAAAGATGTCATTGTAATCGGCGGAGGAGATACAGGAGCTGACTGTGTTGCTACTGCTCTTCGCCAAGAATGTAAGAGTGTCATGCAGTTCGGAAAGCATCCTATCCTGCCGACAGCTCGGACGTCCGAAAATATGTGGCCAGCCTATCCAAACGTATTTTCACTTGAATATGCGTATGAAGAAGCGGAAGCGAAATTTGGTGCAGATCCGCGCCAATATTCAATCCAAACAAAAAAAATCGTCGCAGATGAAAATGGCAACGTAAAAGAACTGCATACGATTTCAATGGAAAAAATTAAAGGAGAAGATGGTGTATACATTTTTAAAGAAATCCCGGGAACGGAAAAAGTATGGCCTGCACAATTTGTTTTCATCGCAATCGGATTTGAAGGAACAGAACAGCCGCTTTTAACTCAATTTGGTGTAGAAACGGTCAATCAAAAAATTGATGCCGTCTATGGCGAATACAGAACGAATGTCGAAGGTGTTTTTGCTGCCGGAGATGCAAGAAGAGGGCAAAGCCTAATTGTTTGGGCCATCAACGAAGGCCGTGAAGTAGCAAGGGAAGCAGACCGCTACTTGATGGGTTCGTCGGCATTACCTTAAACAGAAAAAAAGAAGTGCCATAAACGATTGGGCGCTTCTTTTTTTCTGTTTTGTGAATTCACGAGTAAATCAGCAAAACTCACGAGTAAAGGAACAAAACTCACGAGTAAATCAGTAAAACTCACGAGTAAAGGAGCAAAACTCACGAGTAAAGAGTCCAATTGGATGGTAAAATTAAGTGGAACTTTTTTTATTCGGATACCATCTACTTTATTCGTTCGATAAAATCATTTAATTTATCCAATGTGGTGATGTTTTGATTGCATTTTAAGCTATTCAAACAAATATAATTACCTTTTTTAATGAATGTACCTTGTACTGTCCCTTTTGTTTCGGACATAAACATTCCTATTTCTTCAAATCGACTACATATTGCACACATACCTTTTTTGTTCGAAGGTTTAATTGTCCCTTGCAACCCCAATATCTTTTTGTGATGAGGTGCTATGATGAATTTCTTTCCTGAGCCGATATCATCCCATCCCAAGTATGAAATCTCTCTCAAATCTAAGTTCTCTAACATAGGATTCTTTAACTTCTTTGCTTTAGGAAATAGCTTTTTGATCGTTTTCTCGGTCACTTCTTTAAAAGGAATCACAAATGGCTTTATCTTCAATAGAAACAATTCAGCTTGTGCAGGCTCTTTGATGGTATCAACTGGGTCTAATAATTGCCTTTGCTGCTCACTCAATTCATTGAATAAGCCTAACACTCTTTCTTTTGCGACTGTTTTTAGGGTATGAATAACATCCCTATCGTTCGCAGTCGCGTGTCCATTTATGAGAATCTGAGTTTGAGACTTAATAAAGTTATATTGCTCACTTCTGATAAAAGGTTCCATTTTTTCACCCCTGTTCATGTTGCTACGATACATTTTAAACTTGGTACCGTTTCTATTTACTTTACAGAATTTGCAACAACATTGAAAGGTAGAAAACGACTAAGAAACATACTCGACATATGAGTAGCGCTGATAATATTATCAGCGCTACCATTTTATTACCTATTTAGAATAAACGATTTTTTTGATGGTTTCTATGGAGAGAAAATGTTCCTCCGCTAATTGATGAATCGTATGCCCCTTTTTAAATGCATATTTAATAGAAGCATTTCTGTCATCAATGTATTTCCTTGATCCTGAACAGGCTCCCCACTTTTGATAGGTCGTTTCCGGTTTAGGGATATATATGGTTTCACCTTGTATATACTTTTGAATTTCCACAATAAGCTTTTCAGGTAAAACAGTCGTTGCTTTTACATATTTCATTTCTGCCAGCCCCTTATTCTTTTTTAAGAATGAAATAAGGTGCAAAGCCAAATATTAAGAAATGATAAGCTGGGCGATGTTAGTTTAGATTAATTTTACCCCATGCAAAGTATCGCCTCCAATACTAGGCTTTGCATGAGACGCTGCAGAAGGTGGCATTAAAAGTCTTATTGCCATCTTTACACCTCCCCTTTGTGTTATAAATAACACTTATTTTAATTATTATAAAATATACAAATGTGATTGCAAACTATTTCCAGTATATGACGATGCAAAATGAACGGACCCAAATGGTTAGAAGGATGGGCTGATTGTTTGATAATGATCTTTCGACATGAAATAATTAAATACAGAAACCAAACTAACCATTATGGGAGCTGACTTTTATGAAAGTATTCGTAGTTGGGGCAAATGGGCAGATCGGTAAATACCTGGTTGATTTGCTAAAAGATAGCCAGGAACATAGTGTACGAGCAATGATTCGCAAAGAAGAACAGAGGAAGTATTATGAGAAAATCGGAGTCGAATCTGTAATCGTAAGTTTAACGGGAACAGTGGATGAGATTGAAAAAGCGGCAAAAGGGTGCGATGCAATCGTATTTACGGCTGGATCTGGAGGCAGCACAGGAGCAGATCAGACGCTTTTGGTTGATTTAGACGGTGCTGTTAAAACGATTGAAGCGGCAGAAAACCTAGGAATCAACCGATTCATCATGGTTAGTGCCTTTCAAGCGAATAATAGGGAAAACTGGAATGAAGCTATCAAACCATATTATGTGGCTAAACACTATGCAGATAGAGCATTGTTACAAAGCGGTTTAACGTATACCATCATCCGGCCAGGCGGACTTGTGAACGAACCGGGCACAGGAAATGTAACCGCAGGTGAGGAACTGGAAAGAGGGACGATTGCACGGGAAGATGTGGCTAAAACGATTCTGGCCTCATTAATCGAAGAACACACTTATAACCGTTCCTTTGATTTAATAACTGGGGATACACCAATTCCTCAAGCGTTAAAAACAATTTAAATAAGAAAATAGAGGTAGAGCCATTCAGAAGCGAATGCGCTCTGCTATTTAATTCCTTCGATATATTTGATGATCTTCGCTGGGTTTACACCTACAACCACCGCCCGAAGCAACAACAGCATGATTCCCTATCGTAATTCCGGGATTGATTATGGATCTGCCTCTAATCAAAACATGGTCTCCAATTGTTACGGGCTTTCTGTATTCTACACCTGAACTGCGTTCGAATCGATCTAGTGGATGCGTGTCTATTCGGACTTCGTAAATATCGAAGATGACACAATCAAAATTCGCATAAAGGTTTTTCCCTACGGTAGTGTTATACCCATAGTCACAACGAAAAGTGGGTTCAATATATATCTTTTTCCCTATGAAACCAAAAAGCTCCTTCAGAAGTTCAGTTCTTTTACACTCATCGGTTTCCGTTGTCTGATTGTATATAGTCGGGTTACCTTCGTGCGTTCTCTCTGTCTTTTACTAACTCTGGGTCCGCTGCAATATATAATTCTCCATTCACCATTTTTTCTTTTTCCGTCTTCAATTTTAACCCCTTTCTAATTTTTTTCGTTATTGAAAATTAATGAATATTAAAATATTTATTTTGAGAAATGAGCTATACCTATTTTATAGCTCACTACGTTTAATCGCTATATAAACTACTTTTTCATCTCTCATTTTAATAAAGAGGAAAGGAAATGAAAGATTTTTCCGAATAATTAAGAAATAATTTTTGACAAACGTTCTAGTGCATTTTATAGTAAGGGGTGTTGTGTTTAAGTTTGGATACATGAAAAGCGGAATAAGTCAATTACACCGTAGTTCATTTCACTTTTAAATCAAAATTAGATGTACAACACCTCTTTTCTTTCGTTAAGAGAATCAAATTAATGGAGGCTTCAAAATGTCAAAGAAAGCACCACTTTCTTTTGTTATTGTTACAGGATTAATGCTTTTTGCTCTATTTTTTGGTGCAGGAAACTTAATATTCCCTGCTATGCTCGGTCAATCCGCCGGGACCAATTTATGGTCTGCTAGTTCAGGATTTATCATTACAGGAGTTGGATTGCCATTTATTACAATATTGGCATTTGGTTTTTCAGGTACAAGTGATGTGCAGTCGCTTGCAAGCAGAGCGCACCCGATGTTTGGTTTTATTTTCACAGCCGTTCTTTATTTATCGCTTGGGCCGTTATTCGCTCTTCCAAGAACGGGAAGTGTGTCTTATGAAATAGGGATTAAACCTTTCCTTCCAGATGAAGTTGGCTTTTTACCTTTGTTAATATTTACGGTCATATACTTTGGACTTGCCTGTTTATTATCTATTAACCCGTCGAAAATGTTGGATATTGTCGGAAAAATTCTAACTCCACTATTATTGATTTTTATTGGGATTCTTATTGTAGTGGCAATTGCAAATCCAATGGGGGAAATGCAATCTCCTGTTACAGATTATTCAGATAATTCGTTTTTTAAAGGCTTCAAAGAAGGATATTCAACTATGGATACGCTTGCTGCATTTGCATTTGGTATTATTATCCTTAATGTAATCAAAGATAAAGGAATTACTTCAAGAAGAGAAGTTTTAGGTCTCTGTACGAAAGCCGGCCTTATAGCAGCTTCTCTATTAGTAATTGTTTATACTGCTCTAACTTATGTCGGAGCAACAAGTGTTGAAAAACTTGGTTATCTAGGGAATGGTGGAGACGTTCTAGCGCAAGCCTCGAATTATTTTTTTGGTCCTGCAGGCGCAGTACTATTAGGATTAATTGTAATCGCAGCTTGTTTAACTACTAGTATAGGCTTGATAACAGCTTGTGCTTCCTATTTCAATAAAGTAACTCCTGCTGTATCGTATAAATCATTTGTTGTTATTTTTTCAGTTTTTAGTGCAGCTGTTGCCAATGTAGGTTTAACCAAGCTTATATCGATTACAGTGCCTGTGTTAACCGCGATTTATCCAGTGGCCATCGTTTTAATTGTTTTAACATTCTTGCATTCCTTTTTCAAAGGAAAATCCGAGGTATACTTGGGGAGTTTATTATTAACAGCCATCGTCAGTATTTTGGACGGATTAATGGCTGCCGGTGTTAATATTTATTCTATTTCGGACTTTTTCACCGAATTTCTTCCATTATATAAAGTAGGGATAGGATGGGTGATTCCAGCTATTTTTGGTGGTGTATTAGGCTATGCGATAAGCTTAATGAAAAGGAATCCCAAAGAAGTGTATTAAGCCTCGTTATTCACTTTATGAAAATAGGCTTCAAAACATGAAATGTAAATGATTACTCTTAGAGCTGTCTTTAGTGACGGCTCTTTTTGTTTGTGTTTGTTTTTATAGGTAAAGAGCCTTAAAATGATGAAAAAGGGGTGTATGGAGACAATGATAAATCGTTTACCAAAAGAAATAGCGAATATTTTACATACAAATAAAAAAAATTCTGCTCAATTTGAGGAGCTGATAAGGAAAGGTGGATATCTGCCACCTGAGATGGAGTTGATGGTGGATGCCATTACAGCCTTAAGTATGGGGAAGAACATCCTTTTGAAAGGACCGACAGGGGCTGGGAAGACGAAATTTGCCGAGACGTTATCGAATTTATTTAACCAACCGATGTTCAGTGTCAACTGCTCAGTCGATTTAGATGCTGAAAGCTTATTGGGTTTCAAGACGCTTGCTTACAAAGAGGAAAAACAAGTGATTGAATTCGTTCCAGGTCCTGTGATCAATTCGATGAATCACGGACATTTCTTATCCATAGATGAAATCAACATGGCGAAGCCGGAAACACTGCCGTTAATCAATGGGGTGCTCGATTACAGGAGGACGATAACGAACCCGTTCACGAACGAAGTCATCACTGCGAAAGATGGTTTTAACGTAATTGCTGCAATAAATGAGGGCTATGTCGGTACAGTACCGCTGAATGAAGCGCTGAAAAACCGCTTTGTCGTAATCGAGGTTCCTTATATCGAAGGAGAGCAGTTAAAGCAATTGATTCAAACGAATACACAGTTAAAGGATTCAAGAAGTATCGAATTGTTCGTCAAACTGTCAGGTGACTTGATAAACGCCGTTAATCAAGGAAAAGTAGCTGAAGATGCTGCATCAATTCGGGCTTTGCTTGATGCCTGTGACCTCAGTGTATTGATTCCCCCGAAACGTGCGATTCTTCGCTCCATCGTGGATAAGTTGGACGAGGAACGAGAGCGGGAGTTTGTGAAGAATTTGGCCGAAACATTATTCTAACTAGGAGAATGCCGCATGAAGTATATTCGATTCAATGATTCAATAATTGATACGGCCCTTTTTTTGCAGCTGCAGGATCTATCGACTGTCTTATCAGGTATTCCTGACCTGGAATTTGAATATAATTATGGTTCCTTTATCGATTTGATTCAGACTAAGGTCACAGCCAGCCATTTTTGGGAAAATGGGAATCAGGAGGTAAAAGAAGCTGGATTGAAAACGGATGTCCTGCTTAGAACAATTGGGACGCTGCATCATTCTACAATCCGAAGCATGAAAGAGTACCAGGACATCATAGAAGAAAGCTCGCTGCCAAAGTTTGCTGCCCAGTTATTCACCATATTTGAAGATCTGCGTCTGGAGGAATTGGTGAAAAAAGAACGCCCTGGCACGAAAAAGTGGTTCTCTGTACGGGGAACCTACCTTAAACAATATTTCGAAAGCCAATTAGCAACAAATGTGACAAGAAGCTTTGCGCTAGACGAACTGTATTGCCTCATTTATTTACTAATTCATTCAGATAGGCCCGATCCTGTTTTTCCGAGAGCTAATGAACGCCAATTAGAGAAACTGGAAAAAATTAAACCACTTATTCATTCGGTCTTTGAAGCAACAAAAACGAGTGATATCACTAGAATTTGTGAACAAATCGTTTTTCGGTTAAATGATGAGTATCAGGATACGATGAATGAATATTTCATATTTCCCGTTGCTAATGTGGAGAAGTATACAAAGAATACTTTATTTGATGAACTAACAAGAAATGATGAACTGGTGAACGATGACACAGAAAATGTAAGTGAAGAGAATAGTGAGTTTATTGATGAAAAATTCTCGACATGGCATCGTGAGAATAAAAATGGCGAGAATAATTCGACCTTCCTTCAGTTTGAATTGGAACAAGGAACGAAAACAAGCTTGATGGGAGGCGGAGCTCGGGAAGCGGAAGATGCTGACCAGGCGCTTGCCTCGATTCAAGGCTCGTCAGGAGAAAGTGAACAAAAGGAATACAAGCAACAGGAAACGCTCGAAAAGAAGCAAACGAATATCGGAAAAAGTGGTGAACATCCATTTGGCGAAGAAAATAAAGACGTCGTTCAGATAATTAAAGAAGCAAAAATACCCACTCCTATTGAGGAAAAACGTTATCGCGAGTTTGTTGCAGATATAGAACCGTTCAAGAGAAAACTCTCAAGTACGATTGAGAAAACACTCGAAAATAAAAAGAATGCACCAAGAAAAGACTTGGTCTATGGCCGCTTATCAAAGAAATTACTGCCGCTTGTACTGGACGAAAATCCAAGGGTCTTTTACAAAAAGAATAGGGACTCCAATGAAATGGATGCCGTGTTCACACTATTGATCGATTGCTCGGCCTCTATGCATAACAAGATGGATGAAACGAAACGAGGGATTGTCCTGTTTCATGAAGTGCTGAAAAAATTAAGAATTCCTCACTCGATTGTCGGCTTTTGGGAGGATGCAAATGAGGTGAAAGAAGGCTATCAGCCGAATTACTTCCACGTGATCCAATCCCATTCTGATTCGTTTTATCAAAACTCAGGCGCAAAAATCATGCAGCTTGAACCGGAGGAAGACAACCGAGACGGCTACAGTATCAGGGTTGCAACAAAAGAATTGGAAAAAAGGAGAGAAAAGAATCGCTTCTTGCTCGTATTTTCCGATGGTGAACCGGCCGCAGCCGATTATGACCAAAATGGAATCGTCGACACACATCTTGCCGTATCCGAAGCCCGAAAAAAAGGAATCGAAATCATTGGCATGTTTTTAGCGGATGGAAGCGTTGATGAAAGTGAAGAATTGACGATGAAAAACATCTATGGCAAAGAACGGCTGATGATTCCAAGTGTAGCTGAATTGCCAGAGCATTTTACACCACTATTAAAGAGGCTGTTGCTGAAGACCATTTGAGAAAGCCATTTTACCTGCACTCTTTCGCTCAACATTCATATTCTAGACTGTAACCTAGATGGGGAGTGAAAGAAAAATGGAATATACAACACAAAACTATGGTGAATTTGGAAGTTTCAATGGGGCCCCTATGACGGAAGGGTTTGGTGAATTTGATCGACCCGTAGGAATTCCAATGCCAGGAGGTCAAGGCCAGCCAGGAGGATTTCCGATGGGTGGAGGTCAAGGCCAGCCAGGAGGATTTCCGATGGGTGGAGGTCAAGGCCAGCCAGGAGGATTTCCAATGGGTGGAGGTCAAGGCCAGCCAGGAGGATTTCCGATGATGCCAGGAGGTCAAGGTCAGCCGGGAGGATTTCCAATGGGTGGAGGTCAAGGTCAGCCAGGAGGATTTCCGATGGGTGGAGGTCAAGGACAGCCAGGAGGATACCCGATGATGCCAGGAGGTCAAGGTCAGCCGGGAGGATACCCGATGATGCCTGGAGGTCAAGGTCAGCCAGGAGGATACCCGATGATGCCAGGAGGTCAAGGCCAGCCAGGAGGATACCCGATGATGCCAGGAGGTCAAGGTCAGCCAGGAGGATACCCGATGATGCCAGGAGGTCAAGGTCAGCCGGGAGGATACCCGATGATGCCAGGAGGTCAAGGTCAGCCGGGAGGATACCCGATGATGCCAGGAGGTCAAGGTCAGCCAGGAGGATACCCGATGATGCCTGGAGGATACCCGATGATGCCAGGAGGTCAAGGCCAGCCGGGAGGATACCCGATGATGCCAGGAGGTCAAGGTCAGCCGGGAGGATACCCGATGATGCCTGGAGGTCAAGGCTAGCCCGGAGGATACCCGATGCAAGGATTTTAGAGCCAATAAATGAATTTCCGATACAAGTTAGAAGAATTCAGCAACATTAAAATAGGTTGAATAAATATTGAACGGAAAAATACATCCCCATTTGCTTAACAGGATCATAAAGAGGTAAGTAAAACACAGTAGGATTCAGTAATGAATTCTACTGTGTTTTTTTATTTCACGCTGGTTATTCGCATGAATCCCATACTCTAAATCAGATGTAACTATTAAGATGAGATTTTTTTTTAGAATGATTAGGGTAAACCATAAATGACGAAAGATGGATGGAGGTAGTAATCATTATGATGAATGTAGTGTTTATCGTGCTTTATTTTATGATCATTGGTCTTGTTATTGAAATATCGGTTACCTTATTAAAACTGACTGGGTTAAAGAACACCGTAGCTAGATTTCAAGTTATCTCCATGCTAACAGGTACTGGGTTCACTACTGACGAATCTAAGTCTATTATTGATCATCCTATTCGAAGAAAAATAAGCATGTTTTTAATTTTATTTGGAGCGTTTTCTCTCGCTGTTATTATTTCATCCATTAGTACAATGCTTACAGATGATCTACGCTTAATGGAGTTAAGTATTATTATTGGGATAATGGCGACCTTGACTATTATCGTTAGAACACCATTCCTAAATAATAGATTATCGAATAAAATGCATAGCGAAATGCACAATCATTATGAATTGTGGGAACACCCGATAGAAGATGTTCTATTTTTAGAAAATGAAGACGTTGTTATGCAGATTGATATAAATGAGGGCTCTGAGTTCATTGACGTTAATACTTTCGATATCGTATCGAGAGGAGTAGACATCAATATCTTGTTTATCGAAAGCGGAGAAGTGAAAATTAGGAAAGAGTTATATGAACATAAAATTCAACTTGGAGATAAGCTCTTTCTGTATGGAAATAAAAAGGAGATAGAAGAGAACTTTTCAAAAGAAATAGAAGCGATGAACCAGAAAAAGAATTCCTCTGAACGAAAAATTCCCCGCCCTAAAATAGGAGCGGAGAATAATTATGAAGATTTGAGTGGCTAATGCAATGTGTTGCTTTATTAATGTTTTTTATTCGGTAATTTCTGGGCGGGGTTGCCGTTACCTTGACGACGCTTATTAGCTGCATCTTTTTTTTGCTGTTCTTGAATATTCTCTACGAATTCTTCTGAACTTTTCATGGATAAAACCTCCTCAGTTATTTTCTTCTTTACTATAACCAGAAGTGGAGTAATTCATGAGCATTGATGGGGATAGGCACTTATAAATCTTCATTTATTGAACGAAGAATCAGAGGAGTTATAGAACGAAAGCAACTGTAGTGAAGAAAAGATGGTAAACTATGGACTAATAAGTTTTGGTGTGGAATTGAATTCTAGTATGAGAGGGAAATTAATGAATAATCGGTTAGATGGAAAGGTTGCGTTGGTCACAGGTTCATCAAGAGGAATTGGTTGAGCTATAGCAGAACAGCTCGCGGATTTAATAACTAAAGCTACGTTAGTATGATATTTACTTAGTGTTATGCTTCCATTGAAATATTTTTAGAATGTTAGGATATATAACATGTTAATATTTTGAATATTGACAAAAATGTAAGCGTTATCTATAATAATCAATAATAATATCCGTGATTAAACTTTTATTGGAGTTTTGCCTATGGAGAAGACATCTTCGGTCCGAGAATTATGTGAAATGCATACTAACTTAATAGATAAGGATATTCGCATCCTTGAAAATCTGTCGAATAATCTAACATTGATTGCTAATTTGAATCAAGCCAATGTCTTTATTGACTGTCCGGTACGGGAAGGAAAGCATGCCATTGTCGTGGCAGAGGAAAGCGCACATTCTGTAAAGTCGATTTATAATTATTCGGTTGTTGGTAGGATCGCTTATGAAGCCTTCGAGCCGGCAGTATTTTATGTATTACGCACCGGAAAGGAAATGTTTGTGAATCGTGCATTGACTCAAGAGGGAGTCATGGTCCAACAAAGTGTTGTTCCGGTTAGAGGGGAATGCAGTCGTGTCATTGCCGTATTGATTATGGAGAAGGCGATTCAAGAAGAGCCCCAAACTTCAAATTTTTTTGAAAGACAGGATGAACAAAATTCTTTAGTACCTGAATTTATTGAAGAGTCTATATTCCTGATTAATAATCATAATCAAATTGTCTATACTAATCCGGCGGCTATTAATCTAGTAACGGATATTTGTTTGACAGAATGTGTGCTAGGTACCAGCATTTTGGACTATTTTCCTAGCTTTGCTGATGTACTCGCTTCAACTGAAGAGATTTTAATGAAGGAGCTGCACATTGGGAAGAAAATTTTTCAGGTAAAGAAATTTCATATACGCGGCAAGAAATCTAAGGAAGCATTTATCATCTTCCGGGATATGACTGAACTGCGGGAAAAAGAAAGAGAGCTGATTAGTAAGTCAGTTGCGATTCGTGAAATTCATCATAGAGTGAAAAATAATCTGCAAACGGTTGCTAGTTTGCTTCGGTTGCAGATGAGGATGGGGGTTCCCGAAGAAAGTAAACCTCATTTATTGGTCAGTTTAAACCGAGTATTAAGCATATCGTCGGTTTATGAAATCATTTTGGCTAGTAGCCATGTAGATCATGTAGATTTACTGGAGCTCATAAAAAAAATCGGTGATATGATTGTGTTTAGTGAGAATCAAGAAAGTAAGAACCTAAGTATTGAATATATAGGTGAGCTTCATTCCATTGACTCCGATATAGCTGTATCTGTTGCGTTGGTGGCGAATGAACTCATTTATAATTGTGTGAGGCATGCTTTTAGGGGAAGAACGGCAGGAAAGATTACCGTGTGTTTTCAAAGGGATGGTTCTGAATTAGAGATTCAAGTTTTGGATAATGGCATTGGTTATTCTCCGGTAGCTAAGCCTTCATTAGGATTAGATATTATCCGCATGACGGTCGAGAATGATTTGGATGGAGAATTTTCGGTTTGTCGAATCACGGAAGGTACTGTGGCTTCCATAAGATTTCCATACAATAGGTAGGTGAGACATGGGCAAGAGGATTTTGGTCGTGGAAGATGAATCGATTGTTCTGCTTGATATTACTTATATGCTCAAGGATGCGGGATTCGATGTGGTTGGACAGGCACGTGATGGTGAGAAGGCGATTGAGCTGGCACATACTTTGCAACCCGATCTCGTTTTAATGGATATAAAAATGCCTAAACTGAATGGACTCAAGGCGAGTGAAGTGATTTCTAACACTTTTCAGATTCCGGTCCTTTTGTTAACGGCATTTAGCCAGCGTGAATATATCGACCAGGCGAAACGAGCCAATATCGTAGGATATCTTGTAAAGCCAATTACCGAAGCAAGTCTTATCCCGGCGGTAGAGATTGCCTTACTGCAAGCTGAGAATACAAAAAAGTATCAGGAACAAATGGCTCAATTGGATGAAACCCTCCACAATCGTAAAGCCATTGAAAAAGCAAAAGGAATTATCATGAAGAGGAAGAATGTAAACGAAGAAATCGCGTATAACAAGCTACGAAGGTTGAGTATGAATAAGCAACTTTCGATTGAAAAAGTTGCACAGCTAATAATAATAAATGATCAAAAACAAGTAAATAGATGAAGCAATGACGCTTTGATAGACCAAATTGTTGTATCGTAGAAACTTCTACGGAAAAACCTCATTTTGGGCTATACGATGCGTCTTTTTTTATATTCTTTTTCTAGTTGAAATGCAAAATCAAATCATAATTCAGGGGGGAAAACGTATGGAGATGGTTGGGAATTTCGTTATTTATATCATTATGACTTGTGCAGTGCTAGGTGCTTTTGCGTCCATTAAAGATAGTGAGCAAGGCTTGGGCAAGCAATTTATGGAGGGGCTGCATACCGTTGGCCATATATTCATTCCTGCAGCTGGAATTATGGCGTCGATTCCTTATTTATCATGGTTCATTGATAAAGTGTGCGGCCCGATTTTCGCCGCGATAGGCGCAGACCCTGCCCTCGCTGCCACATCGATTTTGGCAACTGACATGGGTGGTTACCAATTAGCAGCCCAACTGCAGGAGACATATGAAGGCTGGATCATGGCGATGATTGTTGGTTTCATGTCTGGGGCAACGATTGTGTTTTCGATTCCGATGGGGTTGGCAATGCTAGAGAAACGTGATCATAAATATATGGCACTTGGCGTCATGTCCGGAATTTTGACGATTCCGATAGGTGCCTTTATCTCAAGCGTACTAGTCGTTGCAACGAACTCAAAGATACGCGAAGTGATTTCTACAAATGCGGATTCTACATATGCATTCACATTAAGCTATTTGAAAATTGCCTTGAATCTTTCGCCGCTTCTTATTTTTGTCGTATTGCTTGCATTAGGTCTTTATTTCTTACCAGATATGATGATTAAAGGATTTATGTGGTTTGGGAGAATAATGGATGCTGGGATTAAACTCGTATTAGTGTTCTCGATTGTAGAAATTTTCACTGGGCTGTTTTCTAATGTATTCGGTGCTTGGGGGTTTCATCCAATCATGGCAGATAAGGCGGATCAGTTCCGTGCCCTGGAGACGGCAGGATATATCGGAATAATGCTTGCAGGTGCTTTTCCGATGATTTACCTGATTCAAAAATATGCAGGCAAGCCGCTTGAAGCAATGGGTGGAAAAGTAGGATTGAGCAAGGAGGGGAGTGCAGGAATTCTAGCCACGGTTGCCAATATATTAGCGATGTTCAAACTTATTAAAGATATGCCGCCAAAGGATAAGGTTATTAACATTTCCTTCTCAGTATGTGCTGCCTTCTTATTAGGGGATCACTTATCCTTCACGGCAAATTTTCAACCTTCCTTAATTTTACCTATCATTGTAGGGAAGCTATCTGCTGGTGTTATCGGAATCGGTCTGGCTTATTGGCTGTCAGTTCCGAAGGCTTTAGAATTAGAGAAAAAGGATCGTGAATTAGGCGTAATCGGTTTGAATGAATATAAAGAAAAAAACAAGGAAGAAAAGGACAAGCAAATTCAAGTGGTTTAAAACTGAGGTGAGGTTTTGCTAAATAAACAGTTTGAACGAATCATCAGTGCAGGAATTGATATTGGCACAAGCACGACGAAGCTTGTTATCAGCGAGTTTTCACTTATGAATGTGGCGGGCGGGGGACAGGTGCCGAAAATTGAAATTACCGATAAGAAAGTTCTGTATCGAAGCCCGATTTTCAGGACCCCGCTTTTATCGGATACAGTGATTGATATCCCGGCGGTTCAAAGAATAGTAGAAAGTGAATATCATCATGCTGGCATCACGATGGAAAAGATTCAAACAGGCGCAGTCATAATCACAGGAGAGACGGCAACAAAACAAAATGCAGAAGAAATGGTACACCAGTTGTCTAAAGCGGCAGGGGAATTCCTAGTTGCAGCAGCAGGCCCGGATTTAGAGGGAATCATTGCCGCAAAGGGTTCCGGTGCTTATCAACATTCGATAAAGACAAGAAAAACTATAGCAAACATTGACATTGGCGGAGGAACAGCAAATATTGCCGTATACCGTTCGGGTACGCTTTGCGGTACATGCACCTTACACATCGGAGGTCGTTTGATGGAATGGGAGGGGGCGAAGATGAAAGTCGCTCCTTCGATTGAAGAATGGCTGAAAACAAAGGGATATTCTCCTTCGAAAGAGAATAGGGGAATAATTACAGATGAGATGGCTAAGGTGCTGGCGAGGTTTTTGGAAAAATCATTTTCGAAAGAAGACGAACAGCTTTTAGTAGGAAAGGTGCCATCTTGGACAGGGAGCATTGATGGATTAATGTTCTCGGGTGGAGTCAGTGACTGCATTTATCATGAAGAACTGATGTGCACCAGCTTTCAGGATATCGGCATGACGCTTGCCACTTCTATAAAAGAAAATAAAGAATTGGCTAATTGGGAGTGGGAAAAGCCAGTTGAAACGATTCGTGCGACCGTTCTTGGAGCCGGCACCCATACAACCGAGATCAGCGGGGCAACAATTGAAGTGAATGATTCCCATCTACCGGTACGAAATATCCCAGTCTATCGGATCGATTTTCAAGGAGCTCTGGAGCAAGGTATCGAGGGAATGTCAAAAGCGGTGCAGGACGCGATTACGATATACGACCCCCAGCGGGAAGGACAGAATTTTGCTTTTTATTTAACGAACCTACCATATCTATCATTCCGGGACATTCAGCTGCTCACGTATGCTTTTACTGAGGCACTGAAGCAAAAACCGAATCAGCAGCAACCGCTGATAATTGTCATGGATAGCGATTATGGGAAGGTGCTTGGCCAGACCTTTCTAACGTATCAGCCGGAACAGCCGGTTATCTGTATCGATCAGACACAGGTAGAGCATGGTGATTATTTAGATATAGGAAGGCTATTGCGGTCAGGGGTTGTGCCGGTTGTTGTTAAAACACTAACTTTTCACAACTAAGAAATGGAGGAGGATATGATGAAATTATCTACACAATACTTTGGGAAAACCTATCAATTTACTTCGCTGAAAGACGTCTTGGCAAAGGCAAATGAAGAGAAGTCAGGGGATAGACTAGCGGGGATTGCAGCAGAATCGGTTCAGGAACGGATTGCAGCGAAATCGGTACTAAGCGAATTGACTTTAGCAGACATTCGAAACTATCCATTACTCTCTCCGGATGAGGATGAGGTGTCCCGAATAATTGATGGACTCATCAATCATAGCATCTATCAATCTGTGAAAAATTGGACGGTTGCCGAGCTGCGGGAATATATTTTAAGTGACGAGACGACTGGCGAAGATTTAATGAGGATAAGTCGAGGACTAAATAGTGAAATGATTGCTGCTGCAACAAAGCTCATGTCGAATCTCGATCTCATCCATGCAGCCAATAAAATTGAAGTGCTTACCAAAAACAATAGCACAATCGGATACAAAGGAACACTTGCCTCCCGTCTTCAGCCTAACCACCCGACTGACAATGTGGAAGGGATGCTTGCTTCTTTAAAGGAGGGGCTTTCTTATGGAATTGGGGATGCACTTATTGGAATCAACCCTGTCGATGATTCAGTGGAAAGCATTAAAAGGTTGTTAAATGCCACTCAGGACGTAATTCAAAAATGGAATATTCCGACCCAAAATTGCGTACTTGCACATGTGACCACTCAAATTAGAGCCGTACAGCAGGGAGCACCTGCTGATATGATTTTTCAAAGCATAGCCGGGACAGAAGCGGCCAATCGTTCTTTTGGGATTAGCGTTGAATTGCTTAAAGAAGCCAATGAGGTAGCAAAGTCCTATGGAACCGGCACAGGTCCACAACATCTTTATTTTGAAACGGGGCAAGGTTCGGAATTATCAGCGGAAGCCCATTTTGGAATTGATCAAGTGACACTTGAGGCCAGGAACTATGGCTTTGCACGCTATTTTGATCCGTACATCGTCAATACGGTCGTCGGATTCATCGGTCCAGAATATCTTTATAACAGTAAGCAGGTCATTCGCGCCGGGTTAGAGGATCATTTTATGGGGAAAATGCATGGCCTGCCGATGGGAGTGGATATTTGCTATACCAATCATATGAAAGCTGATCAAAATGATATTGAGGATCTGGGTGTTCTTTTATCCGCGGCTGGTGTGAATTTTATCATCGCTACTCCAATGGGGGATGATTGTATGTTGAACTATCAGTCTTTGAGTTTCCACGATATAGCAACATTGAGGCAAACGATGAATAAGCGACCTGCACCTTTATTCGAATCTTGGCTAGAAAAGATGGGTCTCATGGAAAACGGCAAGTTGACGAAGCGCGCGGGTGATCCGACTATTTTTAACCGTTAGGAGTGGATGATATGGGAATAAACGAACCATTTAATGAGGAAGAATTGGAAGCCTTGATAACGAAAACACCTGCTCGAATCGGGATAGGCAGAGCCGGGACACGTCCGAAGACGGATTCTTGGCTGAAGTTCAGGTTTGACCACGCTGCGGCGGTCGATGCTGTATATGGTGACGTAAGTGAGGCTTTGTTGAAACGGTTGAATCTGTTCAAAGTAAAAACGAGGGCGAGTGATAAGGAAGTCTATTTGCGCCGTCCAGATTATGGCCGAAAGCTTTCGGATGAAGCAAAGAAAATGATTGAAGCCAAGTGCATAAAGGGCCCTATGGTTCAAATCATCATTTCAGATGGCTTAAGCTCCAAGGCAGTGGAAGAAAATGTGGAAGACGTCTATCTATCTTTTAAACAATCTTTGCTAAGGGCAAACTTGGATGTCGGTACTCCCTTTTATATTGAAAAAGGAAGAGTTGCTGTGATGGATGATGTCGGTGAAATTCTAAAACCAAAGGTCATTGTCCTGTTGATTGGTGAACGGCCGGGACTTGTCAGTGCTGAATCACTGAGCGCCTATTTTTGCTATGAACCTTGCTTGGGTACCATTGAAGCAGAGCGGATGGTCATCTCTAACATCCATAAAGGCGGCATTCCACCGGTCGAAGCTGGGGCGCATCTCGGCACAATCATTCAAAAGATCCTTAAATACCAAGCAAGCGGTATGTCACTCGTGAAGAAAGAAAATGAGGAAGAAAAGAGTGCGGGATCGGCTTAAATAACAAAAATAGAGGAGCTTATAGCTCCTCATTTACTTGTCCCTAAATTCCATAATCCAAATGGGTTGTAGAAAGGGTGGTCTTCCTCGTACCTAAAGTCTTGAAGACTAGTCAATATATAGGTGGGTGCATCTGGTTGTACAGAAAAGGTTTCACCATTAGTAAAGATGGGTCTTTCTCCTGCATGATAATAATTAAATGTGTTAAGTAAATCAGCTGCCTCTTTTGGACTCATCGTGTTAAGTGTCACAGCATCTGGGAGACCAAAAGCTTTCATTCCAAATGAACAATAATAATCTTCCTCGCCAATAATCGTAACAAAATGGGCATAAACCGAAAGAATATCCGGGGTACGATTAAGTTGTTGCCAATCCTCTTTTGAATGTGCAATGCCTGAGGTTTCTATTTTTACTGCCATTCCGCCAGCCTTCAGGATTGCTGCCCCAGCATCAATCAAATCAGTAATATTTCCAAAGTCAGATACATCAGCAATTATATAAACTGTAAAAGTATGATCATTGATTTCCTCTAATAAACGCTCCGAAAAGGCTCCTTTACTTGCATAGGAAAAGGTCTCTTTTAAATTCGGTTCATAATCATAGACTTCCACTTGAAAAGTTATGTTCTTATCCTTGTTATGCAAAATATGACCGGCTAGCAGGTACCCTTCACTTTGAGAAGCCACAGCTTGAATCAATTCTGTTCGGTTCTTCCACTTTCCGGGTATCCCGATAATAATTTGAGTATCTGTCATGAAGCATCTCCCCTTTCTAATCATTTTATACTATACTACTCTTGACGTTTTCCATAGTATTAAAAAAACAAAGTGCCAAGTTAGGGTCAATTAGTTTGCAAGAGATGATGTACAGGACTTTTTCAAATTTATACAATTGATGTATAATATAATCTAGTAATCGTATAGCATATCTTCCACGGAAATTAATTATGGATTTCCTTTGTAGTTATATGAAAAAATGCTGTAGTGGCAAGAAACATAGTAATCAAATTTGTGTATATTCAATGATGAAAGAGAGTGGAATATAATGGGTCGTAAGTGGAATAATATCAAAGAAAAAAAAGCTTCAAAAGATGCAAATACAAGTCGTATTTATGCTAAATTTGGACGTGAAATTTATGTAGTGGCCAAACAAGGTGAACCAGATCCAGAATCCAATCAGGCTTTAAGAGTTGTACTTGAACGTGCGAAAACGTACAATGTGCCGAGAGCAATTATTGACCGTGCGATTGAAAAAGCAAAAGGCGGTTCTGAAGAAAGCTATGACGAACTTCGTTATGAAGGCTTCGGACCAAATGGATCAATGGTTATCGTAGATGCGTTGACAAACAACGTGAACCGGACGGCATCAGATGTGCGTGCTGCATTTGGTAAAAACGGAGGGAACATGGGAGTAAGTGGATCTGTAGCCTATATGTTTGATGCAACGGCAGTTATCGGTATTGAAGGTAAAACAGGGGACGATGTGCTTGAACTATTAATGGAAGCGGATGTTGACGTTCGTGACATTCTTGAAGAAGAAGAAGCGGTTATCGTTTATGCTGAACCTGAACAATTCCATGCTGTACAAACGGCATTTAAAGATGCGGGCATTACGGAATTTACAGTAGCAGAGCTAACGATGCTTGCACAAAATGACTTAACCCTCCCGGAAGATGCACAATCACAATTCGAAAAAATGATCGATGCATTAGAAGATTTGGAAGATGTTCAACAGGTCTATCACAATGTGGATCTTGGAGAATAAAAGAGTTGAGCAGACCTTTGCTATGTAATCAAAGGCCTGCTTATTTTACATTCATGGGGCACTGAGAGCCTGGAATGTAAATGACGGACTTGATGAATTGGTTTCTTTTATGATTGAAAAATCATTGGCAGTTCCATTTTGAACCTCAGCGCCTACTAAAGAAGATATTAAAGGCTTTAATGAAGGTGCATAACAAGGTTGAAAATAAAAGGAGAGAAGGATAGATAAAAGCGAATTACTTCAGCTTCTATCTATCCTTCTCTTTTTCGTTTAATCTATTATTCTTGTAAGTCGATACCGTAAAGTGCGCGGTCTTTTTTTACTTGCTCTAGTTCGGAAATTGTAACCAGTTGATATCCTTGGTCATGCAGTTGTTTGATGATTTCCACTGCAGCCTGGGCGCTGGTTTGGTAAATATCATGCATAAGAATGATTTTTCCGTCTTTGGCTTTGCTCATTACTTTGTCTACGATCTTCTTTTTATTGCGATTTTTCCAGTCTTCAGGGTCAACATCCCAAAGTGTGACATTCATATCTTTCATATATTCCCGGACATTATCGTTAATCGCTCCATATGGGGGACGAATAAGGTCTGGCTCAGCTCCGGTAGCTTTTTCAATAGCGTCTTGAGTCTGCTCAATTTGACTTTTAATTTTTGTCTTGTCTAGACGTGTCAGTTGCGGATGATCCCAGGAATGGTTGCCGATTTCATTTCCTTGTTCAGTCATCTTTTGCAGCACCTCTGGATAGTGTTGCACGCGGCTACCAAGCACAAAAAAGGTAGCATGTGCATCATACTTGTTTAGGGCTTCCAGGATGGACATAGTATAACTTGGATGTGGCCCGTCATCGAACGTTAAGGCGATTACCTTTTGTGATGGGTCAATCCATTCATTTTTCACTGGAAGCTTGGCGACGATATGTTTCGGTTGCAATTCCTTTACACGATCCTGATTTAAATCTTTACTTTGATATGAATCTAGCAAACTATTTTTGAAAAGTTCTTTATTAATAGCTATGGTTTGTCTCTTAGATGAGTCTCCATCCTCATAAGTCTTTACATAGAATACAAGCGTATTTTTCAGCACTGAAAAAGAATCAAAGTTGGCTGCTTTTAGTTGGGTTTTATTCTCAATAAGACTTTTTGAAATGCCTTTTTCTTTCCCCTCGGTTAACTCTTCAAAAACAATATCAGATAAATCGGATAAATAATCAGTATCCGTGGCAAAAATGTCTTCTATAGAGAGTTTTTTCTGAGATGGAATATCATAAGTGAAGATCTGGGATTCAGACAGCGTCTTTCCTGCTACTTGTTCATACTTATCGAAGGAAATGGTAATGGTTTGCTTGCTGAAATGGAGTATCGTATAAGTGAGGTTAAGCTCAGAAGATGCTTTTCCGCCAATGGCTTTCCATTTCTTTTCGTAATCTTTTATTTCTTTTTTTATGTAAGCTTCTAGTTGCTTGTCGATATTTTCTATATGAAGAACGGGCCTACTTACTGAATACCCGCCTTTCGTATCATCTTTTACATACGTTTGAATATCAGCCTCTGGGTAATTTTGATCATTTGAATAAGCCGAAACAGTTTTCTTCTTATCAAAAGCTAGGCTTTTTATAGCTAAACCTATTGTTCCCACTGCAGCTGTTAAACAAAATAGAAAAATAAAGACCTTTTTATAATTTAATTTCCTCATGATGCATTCCACCTCGATAATCATTCTACTATATAGACGCGCCAAAAGCCTTAAAAGTTTGTAAAAAATTTCATTTTTTTATATGGAAATTTTTCTTTAGCTATTTTCAAACTTTTAAAGCCCGTCGAGCGTCTATCCTTTGTACCTAGGATACGTAATTTAAATGTAAGGAGCTCTTTAAGGCAATGAAAAATCTAGATATGGATCAATTAATAGCGTCCCGGATAACCGAAAGGCAAGAAAATTTGTACAGACTTGCTTTTTACTATGTGAAAAATAAAGAGGATGCGCTTGATATCGTGCAGGAATCAATCAGAAAAGCGCTAGCCTCCAGCAGCAAAATTAAAGATGCTGCTTCTATAGACAGCTGGTTATATAAGATCATAGTCCGAACCGCACTTGACGTTCTACGAAATAAAAAGAAACTGACAATTGCGGATGATGAAACAATAGAATACTTACGCAGTGGAGAGGAAGATCACTATCAGGACCTAGATTTGCAAAAGGCCTTGGAGGGACTTCCAATCAAGTATAAAACGGTAGTCATTCTTCGCTTCTTTGAGGACTTGAAGTTGGAAGAAATAGCAGACGTGTTGGAAGAGAACGTAAGCACAATTAAAACGAGATTATATAAAGCACTGCAACTATTGCGGATCAACATGACTGAACAGGAGGAAACGAAAAAATGGAAAAAAAATTAAATGATCTGCGAGAAGAGTATCTTCAAACACCAATCCCTAAGGAATTAAACGATGTCGTTCAAGCGGCCTTGAATGAAAAACCTAGGAAAAAGCCAAGGGTTGCCAGACCCATATGGATTGCTGCAGCAGCGGCCATGCTGATTGTGACAGCTTCCGTAAACATAAGCCCGGCAGCGGCAAAAGCAATGAGCGACATTCCGATAGTTGAAAAAGTCATCAAAGTGATTACATTCGTTGAATGGAATGAAGAAGAAAATAATTCCTCAGCAGTTATTAAAACACCAGCTATTTCAGGTCTGGAAAATAAGCAGCTAGAAAATAGCTTAAATGATAAATACTTAGCGGAAAGCAAACAGCTTTATAAGGAATTCGCGGACTCCATGTCTACTTTGAAGGAAGGAGAAAATGGAAATATCTCAGTCGAAAGCGGATATAAGATATTGACCGATAATGACACGATATTATCCGTCCAGCGTTATACCGACAAGATTCAAGCTTCCAGTTCTACAGAAAGCCAATTTGATACAGTTGACAAGAAAAATGAAGTGCTATTAACGTTAAATAGCTTGTTTAAAGATGACCGCTATCTTCAGGTAATAAACGAAAATATTAAGGAACAGATGAAGCAGCAAATGGCTGAGGACTCAAATAAAATATATTGGGTGGAAGACGATGAATTTGTTGAGTTTAAAGGTATTGATGCAACACAAAACTTTTATATTAACAAAAATGGCAAGCTTGTGATCGCTTTTAACAGCTATGAAGCAGCACCAGGATATATGGGTGCAGTTGAATTTACGATCCCGACCAAGGTAATTTCAGATCTTCTTGTTGGGGATCAATATATTCACTAAGAACTTATTTATTTAAACTTATATGTATGAGGAACGATTTGTTTTTAAAACGGAGAACTCAAAATACTCGTGAATTTAAGACGAACCAAAGTTACGCGATTACAGTAACTTTGGTTCGTCTTTTGATTCCCCAAATTTCATCTGATCCAGTTCGAGCCTCATTTTTTCCGTTTCAATAAGGAAGTTCTCGTGTTTAAGTTTTTCGAGTTCTAATTCGTCTTTAATCATATTATGTTTGGTTTTTGCTTGTTTTTCGAAATGGCTTGTTAGGATTCCAATAATGGGAATGGAAAATATCATTACAACGGTTACTAACCCTATCATATTTGTGCCTCCTCGTTTTTTTGTTATTTCTATTATACGGTGTATATAACGGTTTTGGTTGAGGTTTTTTTCAAAGTTCACTTTTTCCCACTCTTATATTTTCGGATTCACATTCTCATTATTTTGTGCATGGTAACCAAACTGATAGGAAACGTAATACATCAGTGAAGTTAGGGCAATATATCATTCATGGCAGCTTCCTATTAGACTAAATTGATTGGGTGTTTTTTTAGGGGAACTTTAGTGTGATTTGCTTTGTTAAATAGCTACTATTATTTATTTTGTAATTAATTATTTAAATATACTAAATATTTGTTTACAATAAAGAAAATAAAAGTTATTATACAATAATAAAAGGAGGGCTAGGTATGGCAACGATAAATAAACAGAAAATTGTGGATAGTGTACCTCAAAAAGGTTTTTTTGGAAACCCAAAAGGACTATTCACCCTTTTCTTTACTGAGTTCTGGGAGCGTTTCTCCTATTATGGCATGAAGGCCATTCTTGTTTACTATATGTATTACGAAGTTTCTAAAGGGGGACTAGGTCTTGATGAACATACAGCCCTTGCCCTAGTATCCATCTACGGATCTTTAGTATATATGTCCGGTATAATTGGCGGATGGCTTGCCGATAGGATTTTCGGGACTTCAAAATCCGTATTTTACGGTGGTATCTTGATCATGCTCGGGCATATTGTCCTTGCTGTACCAGGCAGTCTCTCCATGTTCTTTGTTTCCATGGTACTCATTGTTCTGGGTACTGGGCTATTAAAACCGAATGTTTCCAGCATTGTAGGGGAAATATACGCGGAAAATGATGATCGCCGGGATTCCGGTTTCAGTATATTCTATATGGGTATTAACATGGGTGCATTCCTTTCACCGTTTCTTGTCGGTACAGTCGGAATGAACTACAGCTTCCACCTTGGTTTTGGCCTGGCGGCAATTGGTATGTTAATTGGACTCATCGTCTTTGTTGCAACAAAGAAAAAGAACCTGGGCCTAGCTGGAACTCTTCCTGCTAACCCATTATCACAAAATGAAAAGAAAACCGTATTCACTAAATTGGGAATAGCTGCATTGATCGTAGCTGCTATCATCGGTATCACTGCCACTAAAGGTATCTTAACGATTAAAACCTTTATTAATCTTGTAGGTATCCTAGGGATCCTTATTCCGACCCTTTATTTCATTTTCATGTATCGCAGCCCTAAAACAACTTCTGTTGAACGTTCACGATTGATAGCCTATATTCCTTTGTTTATAGCAGCTGTCATGTTCTGGGCAATTCAAGAGCAAGGTGCAACTATATTAGCAAATTATGCAGACAAACGGACACAGTTGAATTTTGCTGGATTGCAAATAAACCCGGCATGGTTCCAATCATTGAACCCTTTGTTCATCATTACCCTTGCACCAGTATTCGCATGGTTATGGATTAAACTAGGAAAGCGCCAGCCGACCATACCTCAAAAATTCTCAATAGGTCTACTGTTCGCCGGTTTATCATTCCTGGTGATCCTGCTTCCTGTTTATTTCGGTGGATCAGATTCATTAGTCAATCCGCTATGGCTTGTACTTAGCTATTTCCTTGTAGTGCTTGGAGAACTTTGTTTATCCCCTGTTGGACTTTCAGCGACTACAAAATTGGCTCCGGCCGCATTCTCGGCACAAACGATGAGCCTGTGGTTCCTGGCAAGTGCAGCAGCACAAGCACTAAACGCACAAATCGTCAGATTCTACACTCCGCAAACCGAAATGGCTTATTTTGGAGTGATCGGCGTTGCTTCAATAATCCTTGGACTGGCCCTGATGACCTTATCACCTAAGATTCAAGGTTACATGAAAGGCATTCGCTAACACTTAGCCAGCAGTAAGGAAAAAAGGAATGGACTATATAATGAAGATGACCTCTGAATTAAACGGGGTCATCTTTTTTATTACAATGATTATCATGTTTTGTGCATCCTCCGGAAATCCCTTTGTTTGAGTAGAGTGACATCATTCAACAATTGTCGGAAAAAAAGGGCATCCAATGGGGGGCGGCCTTTCTGATTCCATCCATTCCTTGAAGGAGATGATCAATAGCTGCGCATAAAAAAGGCGTTTAAACATAATTATATAAAACGATAGGTGTTTTTATGGCTAGGAGGGAAGTTATGGAGGTAAAGAAGTATAAGTATGAGTTACTATTGAGAAGAGCCAGGAAAGTCGGGTCCAAGCCAAAAGGTACCGAAATACCATCTTCACCTGTATGGAGTCCTAATCATATAAAGTCAGCTAAGGATTGGATCGGCAGGAGCCCTATTTTGGAACCGTACATCAACACATATCTTGGACTCGAAAAATAACCCCAGGAGTCATCTTCAGGGGTTATTTTTAATTTACATTTGATAATACTTTTTTTACTGACGGACTATTCGGCGTTAACTTGTTCGAATGATAAGTTGGAATAACGACCTCGTGAGGCTGAGACTTACCAACCTTACTTGCGGATTTAAATAGTTTGGATTTACTATATTTTCTTTTAGGTAAAGACATCGTTATCACCTCTTTCCTTTATTTTACTTAATTTCTTCCTCAGATTCAACATCTTCCTCTTCTTGGATAGCCAAAGATGTGTGATATCTTCGGTATAATTCATATGTTAAGGAAGCTAAGCCTGATACTAAATGGCCGTCATATTCATCAAAAATGGTTCGATAACTCTTTAGGACAATGACATAAGTAATGAAGCATTCTTCCTCAGTCAGCAGATTTTCTTCCGCGTGAATTGTATGGATCATAAAGTTTTTAAAGTGTATATATCTATCATTCTCTTTATTGATAGGAAGCCCGATCCCTTTCACTTTTGCAGTGGGAAGAGATTTTTTAACAAGTTTAGGAACTGAATAATTCTTTTTAAACTTGGTTTCCGTCACTATATCAAATTCAAAATGGGAGTCCCAATTATTTTTATAGTGATCTCTCATGTAAAAGAGCATTTCTTCAAGAAAGTCCTTATAGCTTGTATTATCCCTTTCAACCTCTAAAATCAATGATTTAAAATCCTCTTTTAACCAGTAAGAGAGAAGTCCGAATTTATCTTGTTGAATAGTCAAATTCTTAGCTACCTCGATAGCTTGAGATTCCCTTTCAACTTCGAGAGTCATGAATTTAAACCTTTTAACGCTTAATAGCGGAATTGGTATGAGTATAAAAATGAATAGCAAGATTAAGAAGTAACCGACATGTTCAAATATAATTTTTGCTTTTGGTGATTCCGCCAATGGTTTTAAAACCAGTGATGTAGCGGTGGGATCCTTTTCAATGGCACTGCTATCCTTAGCTTTTTCATCACTTTTACTTGATTGTTCCTGCTTCGACTCTTCAACGTAACTAGCAGGAGCCTGAAAATAGCGTATAATTCCAGAAACGATAATTAGAATGAGCAGACTAATATAAGCAAATGTATAGAAAGTCCTAATCCAGTCTTTTCTGGTAGGGGAATCATACGCTTTTTCTTTGCCTGACAAAACGATCCACCTCTTTCTTTTTACCCTGATTATAGCAGAAATACCCAAAAATAATAAAATTTTCTAACGTTTAGTTATATAATGGGACTACCTTAAGTTTGCAAAACTGCTTAGTTCAGGTGAAAAATTCACTTTCCAAAAACGTGAAGTATGTATGGAATTAACCAGAGGAGGTGCAGGATGAAAAAGGGGCCAATGATGATTTGCATTTTATTAAGTGCAGCCGTGCAGATGATTGGTTTAACAGTTGATTTCCCATGGAAGGGAATCACGCTGTGGACATTATCTGTGCTTTTTCTTTTAATGGCAGCGTATTTCACGAAGTCCCCTGCGAAGAACTGAAAATCCAATCGAAAAGGAACCGGAATGAGACATGCTCTTCCGGTTCTTTTTATATCAGTTTGCTGCTGGGATCAATCCGTTGTGCAAAGAAACGTCCTGTATCGAACGGTAGACAGTTTCGACCATAATATTCAGTTCTGCTTCTGACATGGAAAGAATGGGCATCATCGTGATGACGGGGCCAAGTTCCCGTATAATCAGACCATTCTCCCGAGCGTTTTGAATGATGCTTGAAACGATATTTTCTTGGATTGTGAACGGTTCTTTTGTTTGGCGATTTTTAACGATTTCTATTCCAATCATGAGACCGCGCTGGCGGACATCACCGACAATCGGAAGTTCATATAGTGATTGCAGTTTTTCAGATAGCTGCTTGGCTTTTTTCTGGATGTCTTTGATGAGATCTCGTCTTTCTATTAATTCAATATTCTTCAGAGCCAGGGCACAGGCTAGTTGATTCCCTGTATAGGTGTGGCCGTGATAGAAGGTTTTATGTTCATCGGGTTCTCCTAAAAAAGAATTAAAGATTTGTTCGTTCATGATAGTGGCCGCCAGAGGCATATAGCCTCCAGTAATCCCTTTACCGATGCACATAATATCAGGGACGACATCTTCTTGTTCGCAGGCAAACAATGTACCGGTACGCCCAAATCCTACCGCTACTTCGTCACAAATCAATAATATATTGTACTTCTTGCACAATTGTTCGACCGCTTTTAAAAAGCCAGGAGGGTGGGTAATGATGCCGGCTGCTCCTTGAACAAGCGGTTCGATAATCATTCCTGCAATTTCCTCTGCTTGGTCTTGAAGCAACTTTTCCAGCTCATCAATACAATAGTTTTTCACTGCTTCTTGATCCCCGTATTCAGCCATTCGATATGTAAAAGGAGAAGGAGTTGGTATCCGTTCAAATAGTAGAGGTTTAAAAATTCTATGGAATAAATCCATTCCGCCGACACTCACTGCTCCAACCGTATCACCGTGGTACGCCTCGTTCAGGGAGACAAATTTGTTTTTATGTTGATATTTTACAGGATCGATGTTTTTCCAATATTGATAAGCGACTTTAAGGGCGATTTCTACAGCTGCAGATCCTGTGTCCGAGTAAAAGACTTTCGATAAATGACCAGGAGTAATCTCTGCTAATTTCTTTGCCAGTAATATGGATGGTACATTTGCAGATCCTAGCAGTGTAGAGTGTGCGACTTTTTCCACTTGGTCAATGAGAGCGTTGTTTAGTTCTGGTTCATTATGGCCGTGCACATTGACCCATAATGAAGCATAACCATCCAAATACTGTTTGCCTTCCACATCAAAAAGGTAGCTCCCTTCCCCGCGTTCAATGATTAACGGTTTACTTTCTCGATACGTTTTCATTTGTGTAAACGGATGCCATACATATTCTTTATCCCATTTTTCTAAGTCATGACTATTCATTCTTGAACACCTCTTTTAGTTGTTGGGTAAATTCATGATTACTAAGTAAATCGAGTATGTAGACTCTCAGATCCTTTCTTACGTCGGCAAGTGTTGGTATGCAGGCGAGGCTAGAGAGTCCTGTGAGCTTTTCAACGGTTAGGATATTGTCGCGATGAATCTCATCGTCGGGCCGATAATGGTTATATAAAATAGTTTTGACGCAAATATCATGCAATTTGGCATACGAATGCGTAGTTATGACATTATGAATCGATCCTAAACCGCTTGTAGAAACGAAAATGGCCGGCATGTTGCGATCTCTAATTAAATCGGTGGTCATATAGAAACTGTCCGCTCGTTCAATGAGTGGTACGGCCAATCCCCCAGCGCCCTCGACTAACACGATGTCATACATTTGTTCGAGTTCGTGAACTCGTTCCACGACCTTTTGCTCGTCGATTTGTTGCCCTGTTAATTTTATAGCTAAGTGTGGCGATGTTTCTGGTTCAAGCATGTAAAACCCAGGTGCCCTTACACCAAGTTCCTGCTCAAACCAAGAAATGTCTGGGTATGTATTCGTTTCATGAATCAATCCTGTTTGAAACGGCTTAAATATTGCGACGCTTTTTCCCATTGATTGAAGAGACATATAGAGTAAACTCGTGACGACGGTTTTTCCGATATCCGTGCCAGTTCCGGTTATAAAGTAGGCTTGGCCCATGGGTGTTTCAGCTCCTTTATGTTTGTAAATCGTGCAATCCGCGGTCTTACCTGCTGAATGATGATGGCACATAAAACACACAGCAACAAATCACCAGGTGCAGGTAATAAGAAGCCGTAAAAAATAGTCTGGTAGATTGAAAGAGGTGTTTCTACAACCCACTTCATCGCTCCATAAAGCCATATACAGCCAATTAAATAAACAGTCAGCAATGATGCTAGGTTAGCGAAGAAAATGGAACGAATCGTGGAGAGATTAAGCCTGTTAATCAACCATCCGTTCACATAGGCCCCGAGTATATAACCAAGCAAATACCCGAAAGTGGGTTTAAATATATAGCCAAAACCTCCGCCCTCGGCAAACACCGGTACTCCTATAAGGCCGATTAAGACGTAGCATAGTTGACTAAGTAAACCGAGACGTGGTCCTAACAGAGCCCCTGCCAAATAGACTGCTAGAATTTGAAGCGTGAACGGTATGTAGGGAATAGGGATCTTAATAAAGGCACCAATGGCGGTTAACGCAGTAAATAGGGCCACGTAAGAGATCGTTTTAGCTTTCAAGTTTTTAACCTCCTTTTTTTGAAATGGTAGGTAAAATGCCCATTATTAGTGTGCATGATTTATATTTTATATGTCAACTATTTATTATTTTGGTTAACATATAATTATCGATTAATAACGGACATAGGAAAATATTGAAAATTAGTAATTGAATAATTTTTTCTTTGTGTGTTATTATTCTTTTTATATGTTAACTTATTTTAAAGTTAGTTAACATATAAAAGCTTGGAGGGAACAAATATGACAGGAGAAATGTTGATGCAGGATGAAATCCCCAGGGAAACAGCGATATTTGTGACGCCCTTTTTCACTGATGAAACAATTCTTCGAGGAAAATCCAATCATCAGCGAGAATGGGACGAAGCCCCACTCCTAGGTAACGGATATTGGAATCCTATCTATCGATCGGTTCACGAGGTTAGTGAAAGATGATTTGGGAGAAGGAACTAGAAAAGATAAAAGAAGGAGGACTTTACAGACAACTACAAACCGTTGAAACAATGAGCAATCAAGGATATGCCATGGTGAACGGGAAAAAAATGATGATGTTTGCCTCCAATAATTACTTAGGGCTTGCCCAGGATCACCGATTAATTGAGGCCTCTGTTCAAGCGACTCAAAGATTTGGTACGGGTTCCACTGGGTCACGATTAACAACTGGCAATACAATTGTCCATGAAAAACTAGAAAAAAGACTTGCTGAGTTTAAGCAAACGGATTCAGCGATTGTGTTAAACACAGGATATATGGCTAACATAGCAGCGTTAACGACCCTTGTTGGTAAGGAAGATCTCATTTTATCCGATGAGATGAATCATGCCAGTATTATTGATGGCTGCCGTTTATCACGTGCTGAAACTATCATTTACCGTCATGCTGATTTACTCGACTTGGAAATGAAACTCAAGATTAATACCCGCTACAGGAAAAGAATAATTGTAACGGATGGCGTCTTTTCGATGGATGGTGATATTGCACCATTGCCAGGCATTGTCGAACTTGCCAAGCGTTATGAAGCTCTTGTTATGGTGGATGACGCACATGCAACGGGGGTTTTAGGCAGATACGGAAGGGGAACTTCTGAACATTTTGGGCTGAAGGGGAAAATAGATATCGAGATGGGGACACTCTCCAAAGCTGTAGGTGCAGAAGGAGGGTATATCGCTGGGAGCAGGTCTTTAGTTGACTATGTCTTAAATCGAGCCAGACCGTTTGTCTTCTCTACGGCCTTATCAGCAGGAGTAGTGGCAAGTGCACTTACAGCAGTCGATATCATTCAAGCAGAACCTGAACGCAGAGTACGCCTTCGAGCCATTAGCCAGCGTCTTTATAACGAATTAACCTCCCTGGGCTACACAGTGTCGGGGGGAGAAACTCCGATTCTTGCCATTATTTGCGGAGAACCGGAACAGGCTATGTTCCTTTCAAAAGAATTACATAAGCATGGAATTTATGCACCAGCTATCCGTCCGCCAACGGTACCTTCTGGAACTTCACGGATTCGACTTACGTTAATGGCGACACATCAAGAAGAACAAATGAATCAAGTTATCGACGTGTTCAGAACAATTCGAACCACTAGATACAAATAGGGTGTTTGGTTTTCAAGGGAACTTATCGCGGCGAGGATGATTAATAAAGACATAAACTAGATTCATAGGATGAATGGGATGTACAACATATAAGAAAAGAGGGATTAGGTTTGGAAACACTAGTAAGGGATTGGAAGATGCTTGCGGAGAATGTAATCAAAGGGTATAAAGTAACAGCGGAAGAAGCACTAGCTATTGTACAAGCACCTGACAACGAGGTTTTAGAGATTTTGAATGCAGCTTTCCTTATTCGCCAGCACTACTATGGAAAAAAGGTTAAGTTGAATATGATTATTAATACCAAGTCAGGTCTATGTCCTGAAGATTGTGGCTATTGTTCGCAGTCAATCGTGTCGGAAGCTCCCATCGATAAATATGCTTGGCTTACCAAAGAGAAGATTGTTGAAGGTGCGCAAGAATCAATTCGTCGTAAAGCAGGCACTTATTGTATTGTTGCTTCTGGCCGTCGTCCAACCAATAGGGAAATTGATCATGTCATTGAAGCGGTGAAAGAAATTCGTGAGACAACTGATCTTAAAATATGCTGCTGTCTAGGTTTCTTAAATGAAACGCATGCCAGTAAGCTAGCTGAAGCGGGGGTTCATCGCTACAATCACAACTTGAATACATCTCAAGATAATTATAAAAATATTACATCCACACATACCTATGAGGACCGTGTAGATACAGTCGAAGCTGTAAAAGAGGCCGGAATGTCTCCATGTTCGGGTGCCATTTTTGGTATGAATGAGTCTAATGAAGAAGCAGTAGAAATTGCCCTATCCCTACGCAGCCTTGATGCGGATTCTATTCCTTGTAATTTTCTCAATGCGATTGATGGTACACCACTTGAGGGAACTTCTGAGTTGACTCCAACTAAATGTTTGAAATTAATTTCGATGATGAGATTTGTTAATCCAAGTAAGGAAATTCGTCTTGCTGGCGGTCGCGAGGTGAACCTCCGTTCCATGCAACCCATGGCACTTTATGCAGCAAATTCTATCTTCGTTGGCGATTATCTAACAACAGCTGGACAAGAACCTACGGCGGATTGGGGCATTATCGAAGACCTTGGTTTTGAAATTGAAGAATGTGCCCTTTAACCTATTTAAAAACTGCATACTAAACAGGAAGGCTGCTGAATCAGTAGCCTTCCTGTTTAAAATGTCTCGTAAATGATAGAGCCTGTCTGGGAAATATCATAATCACCTAAAGCGTTGATTTCAGTTTGAAATGGATTCGATGTTAAAATGCGCTTAACAATGTTTATGAGCTGTTCGTTTTTCGGAGATTTTAAAATAACAAGGTCGTAACGTTCTGTAATTAATGGAACAAAGTCGATTCCAACGATTTTTGCAGCTTTTTCAATTCCCACACCCACATCCGCTATCCCAGCAGAAACAGCTGAAGCCACACTTAGGTGGTTGGTCTCTTCGTTTTCATATCCCTTAAGATTTTTAGAAGAGATTCCGTGAATCCTTAGCTGCTCATCAAGAAGAATTCGTGCTCCCGATCCTCTTTCTCGATTGATGATGGCCAAGTCTTTCTGTTTTAAATCAGTCCAACCTGTAAGGTCTAAAGGATTTCCTTTTTTAACATATAAACCAGCTTTCCTTGAAACAAGATTAAGTAAAATATAAGGATAACCTACCAAAATCTTTTTTATATAAGGAAGATTATATTCCCCAGTATCTCCATCAAACATATGCAAACTAACGATGTCTGAATCCCCATTGTACATGGATATAAGCCCGCTTAGACTTCCTGTGTTAGATCGTAATGTTTTATAGCTGGAGTCCTTCTCAATGTGCTGCCCTAGTATGTCTAACACCATGTCTTGCCCACTAATGACAAGGTTAAGAGAATTCTTCACTTCATTTCTATGGGGTTCGGCAACAGAAACTGGGGATGTATGGGACTTATGGTTATTAATATACATCTCCAAGTCTTTTGCATCCATTCTCATCTGCCTTCCCACACGGAATACAGGGAGCTCCCCTTTTTTTACAAGATCATAAATCGTCAATTTAGATACCTTTAAAAGCTGTGACACTTCCTCGATGGTATAGGAAAGCTCTTTTGACATGTGCATCCCTCCGTTCTTTATTGTATCTTAGAGTCCTTTAAAAAGAAAATTCACAGCAAAAAGGCATTGATTAAAACCTTTTATCTGTCTTATACTAGATATAATTAGATATAACTAGTTATAACTAGTTAGAAAGGGAGAGAGACTTTGAAAAAAATATATCTTATGATTTTCTCGCTTATGCTGCTTGTGATAGTGGGCACAGGGTGTTCAAGTGATGAAGAAAAAGGCACAGAAAAGCAGACGCAACAAGCTGACGAGAAAGTAGAATTGACGATTTCGGCAGCCGTAAGTTTACAAGATGCCTTAAATGACATTAAAACTGCTTTTGAAAAAGAAAATCCAAATGTGAAAGTTAACTATAACTTTGGAGCTTCTGGAGCTCTTCAACAACAAATCTCTCAAGGAGCACCTGTGGATCTGTTTTTCTCTGCTGCAGAAGATAAATTTGATAAATTAGTAGATGAAGATCTTATTGAAGAGAAAAAAGGGATTGATTTAGTTGGCAATGAACTAGTGCTAGTAGTGCCAAAGGATTCCGATAAAGGGATTGAATCGATAGAAGACCTTACTAAATCTACTAAAATATCCATCGGTACCCCTGAGTCAGTACCAGCAGGACAGTATGCTAAGCAAACATTAGAAAAACTAAACCTCTGGAAAGAGATTGAAGAAAAACTGGTGTATGCCAAGGATGTTCGTCAAGTGCTTACATATGTAGAAACAGGAAATGTAGACGCAGGACTGGTTTATAAAACAGATGCCTTAAGCTCAGAAAAAGTAGAAATCGTTGCAGTGGCTGATGAAGACTTACATGATCCGATTATCTATCCGGTAGGTGTGATAAAGGAAAGTTCGCACCCTAAAGAAGCCCAACTATTTTACGAGTATCTCCAAAACAAAGATTCAATGAAGGTTTTTGAAAAATACGGATTTAAAGATCTTAAATAATTGAAAGGGCCACCAATTTGGTGGCCTTTTCTTTTGTGCGCCCGGCATGGGTGCAATCTATAAGGTGAAACCCGAACAATGAAGGCTGTATCAAGTAAATGTAGCAGATAGAACGGGGAAAGATTGTGCTCTTTCCCGGAGGTCTTTAACCTGTTCAGTGTTGGACAGCTGAATTTTTAGAAGATTGTACTTGCCCTACTCCTACCCTTACTCCACAACTTTGCTCTCATCTCTTTTTGTTTTGGTCAAATAGAATACCAAGCCTAAGATTATAACGAGGAAGACCAAACTAGTTCCCGTCGTACCTAGACCAAGGCCACCCTTATCACGAGGCTGTGACAGGTAGTCGCCAAGGGAGGCGCCAAGAGGACGGGTCAAGATGTAGCTGATCCAGAAAGAAAGCACTGCATTTAGTTTGAAACCGAAATGGGCGACTGTTACCACCCCAATCAATGCCGCGAACATAAGGGCCGACTTCCAGTAGCCGATATCGAGACCTTCTGCTATGAGGTCACCAGCTGCTGTACCCAAGGCGAAGGTGAACAAGATGGCCAACCAGTAGAACACTTCTCGTTTGGATGTGTGGATAGTGTGAATGGACAGCGTCTTTTCACTCGCGTACCAAGCCGCAAACGTCGCAAGCATCGCCACTGTGAATATGATAGTTGTCGTCACCAGACTGACCCCGAGATTGTCCACAAGGTTGTCGGTAACCAGCGTGCCTACAATGCTAATCATCACTACCGTTAGCCAGTAAATCCTTGGCACATACTTATTCGCTTTGAATTGGAAGAAAAGCGTTATGATCAAAAGAACACTCATGATTAAGGTCGTATTGGCCAAGCCCAAGTTCAGATTATCACTCAGGAAGTCTGCAGACGTCTCGCCCACAGTGGTTGCCATTATTTTGATGATCCAGAAGTAAATGATGACTTCCGGAACCTTGTTCAACATCCGCCGCTCTATGGATGGACTTTTTGTATCAGTTATTTATTAATCCCCCTTATCTTCTATTGCTTTATTTCGTTTTCGATAAAACCTTATTGGTCAGTTCATTTGTTCTGTAGATTGACTATATCAAGTCGTCCTTAACGCAACTTGAAAAAAGGATTAAAAATCAATTAAAAAGCGAAATTAAAAGCAAAATAATGCTAAATTGTAGAAAGAGCATTTCAATAATAAGTGGAAACGAGTAAAATGCAGGACTTTGGAGCAAATATAGAAGGGTATTGAATTATTAGCGAAGGACAATTTTCTGTATTTAGGATGAAACTAATATCCATAGCTAATTTTGATAAATACATGTGGATGTGGCTTCCTTGCCATATTACACTCAAGTAGGAGTGTTATAAATGAAACAGCGTATTTTGGTTGTAGAAGATGAAATCCAGATAGCAACGATTTTAAAGATAGAACTCGAGTACGAAGGATATGAAGTGCTTGTGGCCCATACTGGTAAGACGGGGTTGGAAGTAGCACTACAGGAAAAATTAGATTTAATACTTTTAGATGTCATGTTACCTGAGATGAATGGTATTGAAGTTTTAAGAAGGATACGAAATGAGAACAGCTTAATGCCAATCATCCTATTAACAGCTCGTAATATTACGATGGATAAGGTGACGGGACTAGATCAGGGAGCCAATGACTATATAACGAAGCCTTTTGAAATTGAGGAGTTATTGGCAAGAATACGTTCTTGCATTCGCCAGAATTCAATAGCTGCCAAAGCTTTAAAAGAAGAGGAATCGATCTTATCAATTAAGGATTTATTCATTAATCTCGATACTAGGGAGGTTAACAGGGGCGATTCGTCCATAGCGCTAACCCCTAAGGAATTTGATTTACTCGTTTATTTACTAGCCAATAAAAACAAAATCGTGACACGAGAAAATATCCTGATGAATGTATGGGGTTATGAGTATGAAGGGGAGACCAATGTAATCGATGTATATATTCGTCATTTAAGAAAGAAAACGGAAGAAGGATTTTCTGATCCGACTATTATTCAGACGATAAGAGGAATTGGCTATACAGTAAGGGAGAATTAAGTAATGAAAATTACAACAAAAATTAACCTGATTACGACAGCTTGGATACTCTGTGTGTTGGTTGCTGTCAATGCTGTTGTATTTTTTTCTTTTATGAAAATTACTGTAAACATGGAAGAGGATGTATTACTACACAAAGCGCAAAATATCATTGCTGAAATACAAAAGGATGATACTCCTCAAGAAATAGAGAAAAAATTAACCACATATTTAACGAATCATTCATTTATACGGATCATTCAACCTGATTCTCAAATTAGTAGCGAAGTATCGAGCGACCATTATTTGACTACTAAATTTAAAGGAGAATTTTCAAGTGAGCTAGAAACGCAAAGAAGCACCATTATACAAGCGCATAAAGAAGAGCAAATATTAATTGTGAGGGTTCCCATCCTATCTAATGGTAAAGTTGTTGAAACTTTAGAAATTGGAGATAGATTACTAGGACTGGAATTAGGGAAGGATGTATTACTTTCCATTCTGACATTTTGTACGCTATTAGGGGCGGGGTTATCGTTGCTAGGCGGCAGGTGGTTATCGAATGTAATTATGAGACCTATTTCCAATATGATTAATACGATGGAGGATATTGAACAAAGCGGTATGCCGAAAAAAATTACCATTCAACAAGAAACAAATGATGAACTGCAAAAAATGGCTGTTACATTCAATCGGATGATGGGAAGATTGGATGCAAATTTGGATAAACAGCAGCAATTTATTTCGGATGCTTCTCATGAAATAAAGACCCCGCTTACGATTATAAAAAGTTATGCCGATCTCCTGCGAAGAGGTCGCATACAAAACGAAGAGAAAGCACTTGATGTTATAAATGTAATTCATTCAGAGGCAACCCGAATACAGAAAATGACGGAAAGGCTGCTAGAGTTAGCCGATACAGAATTGGAAAATACTTTAGATTATAAATCATTGAATGTAATAACTTTATGTCAGAACGTGTTTAATCAATTTAAAGAAGTCTATGATCGGGAAATAGATTTTCATTATCAAGAAGATTCCATTACGGTTATAGCAGATGAATTGAAGATAAAACAGGTGATCATAATCCTTTTAGATAACGCAATCAAATATAGTACAGACAAAATTGATGTGTATGTAAAGGATCATTTAGACTCTACTGTCATCCGGGTAAAAGATTATGGGATTGGAATACCTGAGTGTGAAATAGAAAATATCTTCGAACGTTTTTATCGGGTGGATAAGGCTAGGAGCCGGGAAACAGGTGGAACAGGGCTAGGTTTGTCGATAGCCAAAAATATAATGAATCAACATAATGGGGAAATTAAAGTGGTCAGTACCGATGGAATAGGAACAGAGGTGGTATTGTCCTTACCCAAAAGGTAATCTGCTACTTGCTTAATTCAGACTTGAATGGATTAAGAAGGTGCAAGATAACTTGCCGCTAAATACAAGAATGAGGTGTTCTGTGAGTGACACATATATGGATGATTAGCTTGAGTATCTTATTATTGCTATTTCTCGTATATACGATTGTCCCAACGGTATTTATTCGTGTAAGCGGACTGGGCATAACCAAAAATATCAAGAGGAATAATAGGATAGCCTTAACTTTTGATGATGGCCCCAACCCTGAATATACGACACAATTACTTGACCTTTTAAAAAGGTATAAGATAAAGGGTTCGTTTTTTGTTGTGGGCAGTAAGGTGAAAAATAACCCTGAAATCATTAAACGAATGCATGAAGAGGGACATACAATTGGAATCCATCATTTTTATCATATTTCAAGCTGGGTCCTTTCGCCATTTCGTTTAAGGAAACAGTTAGATATGACTGAAAAGGCCATAATGGAATGTACGCATGAAAAAGTCACTTTTTACAGACCTCCATGGGGCCATTTTAATATTTTTACGAAAATAGCCAGTAAGAAATATCAAGTGATCATGTGGTCAGACATTTTCGGAGACTGGAAAGTGGAAACATGCAAAAATGACCTGCTTAATCAATTGCGAACAACGTCAACAGATGGTTCCATTCTCCTGCTCCATGACTGTGGGGAAACTTTGGGGGCGGATAAAGAAGCACCTCGATATATGATTGAAGCCTTGGAAATTTACCTACAGGAAACAATAAAAAAGGGAACACAATTTATTACATTAAAAGACTTATAACTGATTCGAGGGGATTTTATGAATATAGAGAGTATCTTACATTTTATTGACTTATATGGCTATCTTATCATTTTTCTTTTTTTATTCATGGGCATTGTGGGTATTCCCGCTCCAGAAGAATCTCTTCTATTTCTAATCGGAGTCTTGATTGGACAAAATAAGCTCTCTTTTGGTTTAGCCACGCTGAGTGCATTTCTTGGAGCCTTTATAGGGATGCTTATCGCTTATGTATGTGGGAAATACGTTGGGTATCCATTTATAAATAAATTTGGAAAATACGTGGGCATTACCAATGAACGCTGGGAGAAAGTACAGGGAAAGTATATGAAAAATGTACAAAAAACAATCGTGTTTGGATTTTATCTACCGGGAATAAGACAAATTAGTCCGTATTTTGCAGGAATCAATAATATCCCCTTCTGTAAATTTCTCCTCTTCTCCCTGTTAGGCACGATTCTCTGGACTGTCCCTTTTATAGTGGCAGGGTATTATTTGGGTAATGCCTTTCATATAAATCCGGAATATGTTCCACTTTTAGGTGTAGTATTCATAGTCTTTTTATTAATATACGTTTCTATCAATTATATGAAAAAGAAAAAAAAGAATGTCCAAAAATAGGCCCACATCGCAAGGATGATTCCCGTCCCGATTGGAATAACCAGTTTCTACAATTGGTTTTCTAATCGGGCTATTAAGTTTAGAGAACGGGACTTAAGAACCCTGAACGTATCATTAAAAATTGATTAAAAAGAAAGTTTTTAACAAAATCAGTGGTATATTGTAAGAGGAAAAAGCTCTTGAACATGCAAATAGTCTTTTTTCTTAATACGTAATCATCGTATTAAAAGAATGTTCTATAGGAGATGACATATATGAAGAAGATTTTGTTTTTACCTCTCTTTCGCATGCAGTCAGGACATCATCAAGTTGCAGAGGCCTTAATGGATATGTTAAAAAAACATACAAACGGATTTACTTTGAAAAAAGTGGATCTATTAAGTTATACAAATAACTCTTTAGAAAAAATGATAACAACTGGTTATTTGAAATGGATCCGTTATGCACCTGAAACCTATAATCTCGCCTATAAAAACCTATTTTACGTTCCCTTGCCGAAGGAACGTTCATTTAAATGGTATCAACATATATTCTTGAAAAAAATGGAAGAATTGATAACGGAGGAAAAACCAGATTTAATTGTGTGTACACACGGATTCCCTTCGTATCTTTTAAGCCAGTTGAAAATAAAAGGGAAATGCAATATCCCAATTATCAACGTGTATACGGATTTCTTTATTAATAATGTGTGGGGAAGCAAGGGGATCGATTTTCATTTTCTTCCTAGTCAGGAATTGAAAGAAAAGCTAATAAGCAAGAATCAAATACCGAAACATAGTATGATGGTAACTGGTATCCCTGTGCATGAGGAAATCACTAAAAGAAGCCGTGGATTAAAAAATGCAGATCGCCCCAAAATTTTAATTGCAGGAGGAAATAGTGGTCTGGGTGGGATATTGAATTTAGCAGATGAGTTAAAGAAATCAACCAACTTTGATTATTTTGTACTTTGTGGTAACAACAAAAAGCTATATGATGCAATCAATACTTGGGATTTAGCTCATATTAATCCATTACCTTATATCTCATCAAGGTCAGAAATGAACAAACTATATGAAGGAGTGGACGCAATCGTTACGAAGCCTGGTGGTGTCACCATTAGTGAAGCACTACGAAAAAGGCTTCCGATATTTGTGCATTCAATGCTTCCAGGACAGGAGGAAATTAATTTACAGTATTTAAAAGACCATAAACTTGTATTTGAACTCAATCACAAATTATCATTTGAAAAACAAATACTTAGTATATTAATGGACCATAAAAAAATGGATCAGTGGGATAAATCCATCGAATCTTATCAAAAGGAAATAGAGTTGGAAAAACCTGAGGGAATCGTCGAATTAATGAAATTGATCCTTAATCTTAGACAATCCAGTAAGCCGTCATATCTAACCAATCAGTCTAAAGTTATTTATAGTTAGGGGTAATAGTTCAAGTAACATGGTGTTAAAAATATCTGTTCTGTATTTAATGAATCAGCTGGAAGATTCGTTTAAATTGCAGAAATTTGTAGTGGACGCCTTTGCCAATCGACAAGGGGAGTTATCAATAACGGTCGAAATTTTTTTAAAAGAGAAAAGCTTAAAATGAAAGAGGGAAGCTGAGTTATGAATGACTTTATCCAATCTGTTCTTCTTACACTTATGGATTATGGGTACCTTGGAATTACCGTCGGTCTTATGATTGAAATCATTCCTAGTGAAATTGTATTATCTTATGGAGGCTTTTTAGTATCCCAAGGAAACATCAGTTTTGTAGGGGCGGTTATTGCCGGAACAATTGGTGGAACCATCGCTCAAATCTTTGTTTATTTAATCGGATATTATGGAGGAAGACCATTTTTAGAACGATACGGAAAGTATATTTTCATTCACAAGAAACATATTGAGCTATCTGAATCTTGGTTTAATAACTATGGACCAAGTGTCATTTTTACGGCTCGGTTCATTCCGGTTGTCAGACATGCTATTTCGATACCAGCAGGGATTTCTAAAATGTCTTTAATCAAATTCACGAATTACACGATACTAGCCGTAATTCCATGGTCTGTGCTTTTTGTATTCCTCGGGATGAAGTTAGGAAGCAATTGGGAACAGATTAATGAGATGGCCAAGCCCTATATCCAGCCAATCGCAGTAGTTGCGGTTCTCATTATTGCAGGACTGGTCCTTCGCGGATTCATGAAAAAAAAGAAAAACAAAGTCAATTGAAGTTTATGGATGTAAGGAAGGGTTTTGATGAAACAAATAGGTTACTTACAAGACCCTTTATAACAACATTAAACCAACCTATAAACGTGAAAGACTTCACGTTCAATAGATACTAAACTTAGCACAATTATTGCACGAAGCTAGTTTCGTTTGTTGGAGGAACGACTTTATAATATGAATTAATTTAAATGGCCACCAATTTGGTGGTCTTTTTTTTATGGGGAAATAGATTGGTGTTTTTTCCTTTATTTTGAAACTTTATCATCCTTAATCCGTATATAATGTTAACGATAGTAGTGAAAGTGAAAAATCAAGAAAGACCCAATTAAGAAAACACCCTTTGAAATATAATGGCCATTTAATAAGGATAGGGTTAACTGTCGTTGAAATATTCCTTCATAATAAAGGAATATTGAAGTAATAGAATACTTATAAATAGTATAGAAATGTAATAGTTATATTTTTAAATAGGGCAATATTTTAATGTAAATGGAATAACTAACATTTATTTGTCCTTAGGAAGGATGCTTCATTCATGGAAATTAGGAAACCAACTGACTATGAACTTCAAAAGGTTTTATCACTTTCTCCACAAGCAGTTTTTGACGGCACATTAGGTGAAGTGATGCCAACCAATCAAAAAATCAAACAGCTTGTTGAACCATTGCTTGCAAAAGGAAGTTATTACTTAATAGCGACAGAAAGGGACCATTTAATGGGCTGGATCTTGTTAGGATCCAGTAAAGACCAGTTTACTGATAAGATGAACGGATTTATCTATGAACTGTTTGTAATAGAAGAATTTAGAGGCAAAGGAATTTCTAAGAGATTAATGCAATCGGCAATTGATTTCCTAAAACAAGATGGGCATTCTGAAGTCCGTCTAAGTGCTTTTACCCAGAACAAAGCTATTAAGCTCTACGAAAAAATGGGCTTTAACATCAGAACCGTTACGATGAGTTTACCGCTATGACTCTTTCATTGGATGTTTCGCAATAGAGGAATATGTACTTGGAGGATTGCTTAGTTGGCTATGGGCTGATAAACCTGATAAAAAAAACAGATTTATTACATAAAATAGGACAGGATTTAACCGTCCTAAAGATTTTTTCTATTAGTGTTAGACCTATTTACAGGGGGGATAAAAAAAGTGAATGAAGCAATAATTAGTTTGCTTATTATTGTAATGTTGATCATTGCGTTCACATACGGTCTCATAAGACAAATACGGCAAATAGTTAGTATCAGAAAAGGAAATAAATCAGATTATGTTCATTACAAAAGAACAGTAGTTGGAAACTATCTGAGTTGCATTTCATATGCGGGTTTTCTTATTGCCTATATCTTAAATGTACTTCTTGCATCACGTATTATACCTAGTGTATTTTTTACAAGTGATAACACCAGTTTCAGTTGTTTTATTTTTTTTGCCTTACTATTGATCGCGAAATTTGGAATTATTCCTACTGATTCAAAACAGGGGGATTTACAGAATTGATAATGTCAGAGGATGTTCACTATCAATATTCTTGTTATACAAATACGTTATTAAGAAAGAGGAAATATGAAAAAAATTCCGCTAACACTATTAATCATCGGAATATCCATTACCTTTGTCTTAAGCTTTGCCATGCCAGAGTTGGCAGGTAAAGTAAAAAACGATATAAACTCTATGAAAATCCTATACTCCTACAGCGTTACAAAGTCATTCTCGGAACAAGCCGAAGAAATAATAGAAATGGCATCTGTACCTCTGGGTAAAGTAGAGACCCAAGATGTTAATATCCGCTCAGATGTTAAGCTTGAGGAAACACCACTGAATATTCAGGGGGTAGTAAAAGAAAACCTAAACAAGCCGGAAGAGTACAAACATGAAGCCACATTAACTGGCCCCGAAAAAGGGTTTACATACCGGAAATATTATCTTACCAAAAATTACGATAAAGGAACTTACACAGTTATTCGGACTAATAAAATAACGGGAAAAGAAAAGGAGTATGCTGGAACGTACTATGAGCCGAGTACTCAGGATCCTATCATCGCGTGGTCACGTGACAAAAAGTAAAAAAGGTATGAGATTAGATGACAACTCTTATTACTACGCTTATCCCATTGTTACTATAGATAAAAACGATAGTTTAAAACAAAGCCCCCATTCTAGGGGGATTTTTGTTTTAATGAACAAGATTAACATGAAAGTTGGGTGATAAAATGGAAAAACCAGTCACGATTGAGAATTACAACCCCAATTGGGTTACTGAGTTCGAACAGGAAAAAGTGAAGATAAAGGAAATCTTAAAGAACTATCCTATTTGTGTTGAGCATATTGGTAGTACGTCTGTAAAAGACTTAGGAGCAAAGCCGATTTTGGATATAATGGCTGGCGTGCAACATTTAGTTGAAGTGGAAAAGTTTATTGAACCCTTAAAAACCATTGGTTATGAGTTTGTCCCACATAAGGAATTTCCAGAAAGGCGTTTTTTTAGAAAAGGCCAATGGAGAGCGGGTACACATCATTTACATATCTACAAGTTCGAAAGTGAAGAGTGGGCTAATCATATCTTATTTAGGGATTATCTAAGTGCTCATCCTGATGTATGTAAACAATACCAGCAATTAAAACAAAACTTAGCTCAAGAGTATCATGTAGATAGAGTGGGGTATACGAAAGCAAAAGCCCCATTTATCCGATATGTCATAGAAGAAGCTAAAAAAGAGATAAATAGTATGTGATTTTCAAGGTGAAAGGAGTATGAAAATGTATCTGATCATTTCAATAATTTTAGCGACCATTCTGGGTTATCTTCTACTTATGATGGGACCGTTAGTTGGGGGAGTTTTAGCTTTCGGAATTGTTGTTGGCTGTTTAATTAGAGGATTATACTTACTTAACAAGATTAGTAAAAAGCTTGAAACACCAAAGTCTGATAAAGTAAAAGCTGCATATGAAAATTACCTGAAAGAAAAAGAAAGTTTCAATCAAGGATAGTTAGCTTTTGTTTTCTAATGAGAGAGCTGGGGAGAATTGAAACATAATGCTGGTTTTATAGGCCAAATCGGGGGATGGGATAAAAATAATCCGTTAGAAGCAGGCATGGTTTCAGGAGTATTTGCTGAAAAGAAAAATGGAAGATATCTGGTCGCTTCATTATGGGACAATGATCGTTCACATCAATGGAATGTGGATAATAAATTGCCTGCCTTAATTCAGAGCTCTGGAGTCAAGGACCCTCCAATAAGGATTACAGGAAGTTTAATAAAAGTTAATCCCAAATGGATCGTTTTTTGAATGATTGGGATGCTTCTTCAAATCCAAAGTTTTAGGTTCAGGTTGAATCTAAGTTGCCCAAAAATAATGGCGTTTGTTGAAGAATCTTTACAGTTTAGGAGATAAAACAGAAAAACGGGGTATAGCTCAAGCATCTGCAAATCTATCCCGTTATAGTACCATATCATATTAAATCCCGACTTTATCATTGAAATTAAGTCGGGATTTGTTTTTATTAGATGTTTTAAAACTTATTTGGGAATTGCTTGATAATCCCTTCTGCTAGGGTGTCAGCCAATTTAATAATATGATCTTCACCTTTATCAAAAGCAGAAATTTCCGCATCTGTATCCTTTTTTATTCTGGATACAACTTGGTCTGTAAGTAATTTTAAATGTGTATATAGCAATTCCTTTAATTCATCATTGCTCCAATTCGGATTGGCTTTACTAAGGAACAGAGCAATATCATCAGCGTTTCTATACCATTCAGCATTAAATTTTTTCAGATTTTCCTGGTTTCCGCTTTTTGCTGCATCCACCACTTTTCCTGCAAGAACGATGTGCTCCCTTAACAGTTCAGCTAGTTTGTTGCCAGCTGCATCGCCATAATAAGGTTTGATTGCATTTCCTATATCATCCTGATTTTTTAATAACCTAGTCAGTACCTTTTCTTTGTCATCCAAATCCGATAAGGCACTTACCATATAGCTTCTTGTCCATATAGTATGGTCAATCCAAAGTTTCCGTAAAGTCTGTTTTAGCTGTTCTGATGATTTACTAATACATTGTCTTTGTTGAACCCCTTTTCCATTTGCCTCAGTAGTTAGAGGAGAAAAGATCAAAGCAAAAGACATAAACAAGATTATTAACGTTAAAAACCGGTTTTTGATAAAAACCATCCCCTTTATATAAATTTAAGCTCCATTATTATTTGATTAATTTACAGATTTTACTCTATAAGGGACTTAACAGAAAAATTCGGAACCGCAAAGGGGAGATAATAATACTGATCCATTGAATACTCCTAATTTCCGCCGATTTTGCGCTGATCACCACATGACTTACTGTTATGTAAGCTATTAAACCTTCGACTGCTTCACGCAATCGTTTTTTTTTGTGAAATTCTATATTGACAGTGAAGGTGTATTACGAGTATAGTACATCTATAAGGTGTATGAACTACTTAATACATACACTCGTTATTAAATTTTAAATCAGAGTTTTTTCCTAAATAAATAGGGGGTGATTTTATGAACGTTAATACCCGAGAACCGGTATATTTGCAAGTTGTGAGGCATTTCAAAGAACAAATTGCCATTGGGAAATTCGTAGCGGGACAGGAAATTCCATCCCGAAGAGAACTGGCGGCTTCACTGAACATTAATCCTAATACAGCTCAAAAGGCGTATAAAGAAATGGAGGAACAGGGTTTGATTCATACAGAAAGAAATTTTCCTAGTCGAATCACAACAAATGAAACGATTTTACAGGCTGTTAGACAGGAACTTATTCTGGCAGCGGTTGATTCTTTTGTAGATGCTATTCGGCCTATTAATGTGCCAGTTGAAGAGCTGCTTCGAGTGGTTAAAGAAAAATATTCGGAAGAAATAAGGGAGGGGGAAGAAAAATGATAGAAGTAAAACAAATCTCTAAGAAATACGGCCGGAAGACAATCTTAGATGGTGTTTCGTTTACAGCTAATAAAGGTGAAGTCACTTGTCTGATCGGGATAAATGGTGTCGGGAAAACGACTACACTCAAAGCCATTATGGGTTTGACGCCTTATAAAGGTGAAATCCTGATTGATGATCAAAAAATGACAAAGAACAGTTATGAAAGAATCACGTTTATTCCGGACGCCCCGACTATGCTTCCGCAAATGACCATTAAACAGGCTATGGTTTTCATGTCGGATTTCTATACATCTTGGAATCCGGAAAGAGCTAACCAATTAATGGGATTCTTCAAACTTAAAGAGGAGACCCCTATTTCGGAATTGTCAAAAGGGAACACAGCTAAGCTTAACCTAATGCTGGGTCTGTCCCTTGATGTGGATTATGTACTGATGGACGAACCATTTTCGGGCATTGATATGTTTAGCCGGGAGCAAATTGCCGATGTTTTTGCAAGCCACCTTATTGAAGACAGAGGTGTCATCATCACGACCCATGAAATCGGTGATATTGAACATTTAATCGATAAGGTCATTTTATTGGATAACGGTACAGTCCTTAAAGAGTTCAATACAGAAGAAATGCGTGAGGATGAAGGGAAATCAGTAGTCGATGTAATGAGAGAGGTGTACCAATCATGATGCGTTATTTAAAGCTAGTGAATTTTGAAATCAATCGTTTTAGTAAAATATATATATCCTTATTGTTGATAACATTGGTGTCGCAGTTTGCTGGAGTGATCATCGTAACGAAGAATTTTCTTAATCGAGCCCATGATATCATGTCGGAAGAAAAAATATCAGAAGCCGCCTATGTTACTAATTATGGTGGTATTGATTTTACCCAAATTGCTAATTCTCTCTGGTTTCAAGGACCAATCGCGTTGAGTGCAGTAGCTCTTGTTTTTTACATTTTTCTGATTTGGTATCGTGATTGGTTTGGAAAGAATACCTTCATTTATCGTCTATTGATGTTACCGACATCCAGATTGTCAATTTACCTTTCTAAAGCTACGGCCATCTTCTTGATGGTGTTAGGGTTGATTGCTTTGCAGATTATCATTTTACCAATGGAAAATGCACTGTTTAATTCAAACGTACGGGAAACGTTATTGAACATGGAAATGTCTTCTTCAGTCATCACGGAAGCCAATAGGGTATTGACCTTGATTATCCCAAGCACATTCACGCAATTTCTGCTTTCCTATGGCATTGGTCTTATGGTCATGTCTGTATTATTCACAGCCATTATGTTTGAGAGAAGTTACCGCATAAAAGGAATAGTATCGGGATTGGTATATTGCGGAATAGCGGCTGCGTTGTTTTGCGCTCCAGTTTTCATAATGGCAAGTGAAAGTTTCTATTTTTACCCTAATGAATTATTCAGCATAATGACTGCTTTAGGATTCATTGTGACAGGATTATCGATTTGGCTAGGCTCGTGGTTATTGAAAAACCGAGTTACCGTATAACAACTACTATAAAAGGAGAGTGAACAAGTTGAAACGTTATATCTGCAGCATCATTATTGTAATGGTTGTCATTTTAAGCATCGGGACCTATTATGTCAAAGTAGCTTCCTCCGCTTCAGACCTACCAAAATATACGTTTAAAAAGCTAGAAGGCAGTGATAAAGAGCTTGATCCGGTAATCATAAATGCTTCGCTTGAAAAGGGAAGACTTTATGAACCATTAACGATTGAATCCAATCAAACCACATATGGCAGCGAAAAGTCTTACTTTGATAGCTTATCTGGAAGACAAGATCTTGAAATGGAAAGATTAATAAAAGAATATCGTTCATTTATGCGTGGAAAGGATTTTATCGATTCTTTTTATGAAGACAGTGATTTTCTGGCTTACGCCTCGGTGAATAGCGGTTATACAAAGAGCGGGAAAATGGAAGCGGAGTTTGATATCGCTTTACTGGAGAAGAAAAGCAAAGATGAAACTTCTTTCGATATTGAACTTCCAGATAAGGATAGAATATTGAATATTGATGTCAGGGATGTGCAATTAATCCATTCAAAACTACAGGTTTTAACGATTATTGATGTGAATTCAAACGATGATAAGCAAACGAAAGAGGTTCATCTCTATACGATCGATTTAGCTAATAAAAAAGTTTTGAGCGATAAAACCCTTTTATCCGAAACCTTTAAACACCCGAATCAAGTCGAACTTGTGATGCCAATTGATGTTGCACCGATCCAGTCAAACAACATGATTTTAATTTCTTTAGTTACAGGGAAATATCATGAGGATGGTTCCTATGAGGAAAAACCAAATGAAAGCAAACTGTTATCTTATAATTATGAAACGGAAAAATTAGAAACGGTTAAATTGCCGAAAAAGGAAAAGGTTAGTTATGACATGGTAAGAGGCGGATATGTGGATGGGAAAAACCTTTATCTAATTGAAATGAAATCCGATAATTATCACATTAAGACGTTTGACCTAAGCAGTCAAACGATAACGAATGACCTTGTGTTAGATTTAGCTGTTCATAAGGATGAACAATACTTCGCCACCGTTAAGAACGGAAAGGTGTATATCCTTCTAGGTAATGACAGATATCCAGAGGAAATGGATTATAAAACTAAACCGCCTCGATTGCTGATTGCCGATTTAAAGACCGGAAAGACTTTATATAAAGGGGAAACAGTCATTCAATCAGCAGAACAAAAGAAGACCAAAAATCTTGGTTTTTATGTAGAAAATATAGAAGTCAAATAAGGACCACTATCACTAGAAGCAGTCTCAAAAACTATTGAGACTGCTTCTTTTTTTAGTGAAGGACGAATTATCTCTCTGAAGGACGAATTATGCCCAATGAAGGTCGAATTATTTCTCTGAAGGACGAATTATGCCCAATGGAGGTCGAATTATCTCTCTGAAGGACGAATTATCCCCAATGGAGGTCGAATTATCTCTGAAGGACGAATTATGCCCAATGGAGGTCGAATTATCTCTCTGAAGGACGAATTATCCCCAATGGAGGTCGAATTATCTCTGAAGGACGAATT
>NZ_JBNNTG010000012.1:111598-123942 GCF_050278525.1 Peribacillus sp. NPDC096540
ATTATGCCCAATGGAGGTCGAATTATCTCTCTGAAGGACGAATTATCCCCAACAACGGACGAATTCCCGTTGCGCAAACGGCTTGCTTATCTCAGACTTATTCTTTAGATCGAACTCATGGCATAAAAGCATTAAAGAAAGGGATATCCCATTACAGGATATCCCTATCTAATTTCGATCAAATTGAAGCGATTTTTGCTCTTGCTGCACGTTCATTCTTGCCGTGCAAGAAGTAGTAAAGAAGAGAAGTTGCTATGACCACAACACCTAGGATGACATAAAGTGTACTGTAGCCTGTTAATGGAATGATTAAACCTAGTATATAAGGACCGAATCCAAGTCCAGCATCAAGCATGATAAAGAAGGTTGACGTTGCCATTCCCATACGGTGAGGCGGAGTCATTTTAACGGCGATCGCTTGCGAGCTTGATTGCATATTACCGAATCCAAGTCCAATAAGGAATCCGGCTGCCAATAAGGTGAAACTATTGCTTGTTTGACTTAGAAGGAGCAGTCCGGCTCCAAAGATAATAAAGGCCGGATACATAATATAGTTCGAGCCTCTCCGGTCCATTAACGGTCCTGAGAAAGGGCGTGATATCAATACTGCTACTGCATAGACTACAAAGAAGAAGCTTGCTGTATTAACCAGGTTAATTTCCATTGCATAGAAACTGATAAAAGAAAGAACGCTAGAGTAACAGAAAGCTAATAATAGAGTAATAAATGAGATGGGCAGTGCCTTTGGCTCAATAAAGTTGGAAAGCTTAAATCCTTTTACTTCAGAAGTTTTTGTCGCTATTTCTAATACAGGTACATAAAGGAAGAAGGCTGTAATCAAGCTTATTATCCCTAAAGCAAGGCAGAAACTAAAAATCGTTTGAAAGCTAGCATGTTGTGTCATATAAAGTCCGATGAAAGGCCCGATTGCTGTAGCCAGTGTTGCACTCATGCTGTAGTAGCCGATTCCTTCCCCTTTTCGTGTAGCCGGGATAATCTGAGCTACAATCGTTCCTGTCGCAGTGCTGGCCATACCCATTGCTATACCATGTATTAGACGGTTAGCGAGCAGGAAGGTAATACCGAAATCCACAAAATATAAAAGTGTTGTTAAAGTAAAAAAGATTAAACCAATGTATAGTGTTTTCTTACGGCCAATCGAGTCAATAAAGCGGCCGATGAATAGTCGCCCAATTAAAGTTCCAATAATAAATATCCCAGATATAAGGCCGGCTTGGCTTGTAGAAGCATTTAATTCATTTACTGCATAGATAGCCAGCGTCACCATTAATAAATAAAAAATTAATGTTATGAAAAAATTGATGGAGGAAACAATAACAAAATCTTTCGTCCACAATTTAGGTCTGGATTGATCCATTTTATTATCCCCTTACTCTATAATATTATTTCTTATTTGGCTCATAATGCGGATAGCTGCGAGCTGTTCTTCTTCAGTGATTCCTTTTAAAATGTCCTGTTCGTATTGATCGATGGTCACACGGACATCACTATATATCTTGGTTCCAAGCTCTGTAAGCTGCATTCTTTTTTCGCGTCTATCTTTGCTGGGAACATGCTCTACATATCCTAATTCTTCTAAGCGGGTAATGGTCCTGGTAATTGTGGGTTTTTCCACACTCTGATAATTTGCAAGCTCTACAAGCGTTGCAGAACCATAATTGGATAAGTAATGCAAAATTGACCATTGCGCTCTGTGCAAATGATGCTTGTTTAGCTGTATATTTAGATTATTTTCAAAAGGCCGGTACAACAGCAATAGTTCTTGAAAGAATTTTTGGTAAGTCTTTATCAGAAACACTCCTTATAATATATAGTTACCAAGAGTAATTGTTACCTTGAGTAACTATAATAACAGAGGTCATTCATTATGTCCAATTGGATTTGGATTGTTAACTTTGGGGGTTTTTGATAAGGTGAGGGGGATAAGAGATGATGTGAAGCATGTACGAGTAACGCCCAATTCACGAGTAAAGGGCTGAAACTCACGAGTAAAAGCCCGAAACTCACGAGTAAAAGCCCGAAACTCACGAGTAAAAGCACCAAATTCACGAGTAACGCCCAATTCACGAAAAGCGATAATGAGGAGAGGATGACAGTTGTCAAAAGGACTTATTCATCATATTGAGCTATATGTTTCTGATTTAAAAAGGACTGTTGATTTTTGGGGCTGGTTTTTAGAGGAATTAGGGTATGAACCTTTTCAGGAGTGGGAAAGCGGGAAGAGTTGGAGAATAGGTGAGATGTATATTGTCTTCGTCCAAGCAGAGGAACGATTTCTTGATGTTCCCTATCATAGGGGGAGAGTAGGTCTTAACCATTTAGCATTTCACGCGATTTCGCGTGATCAGGTTGATGATATGACTCAAAAATTAAGGGACAAAGGAGTAAGCATTCTCTATACTGACACTCACCCATTCGCTGGTGGAAAGGAGCATTATGCTGTTTACTTTGAAGACCCAGATAGAATGAAAGTTGAATTGGTGGGACCTTAAGTATTTTCCATTATAGGGGAGTTAGTTTGATAAGATGAAGGAAAATGGCTAAGCAACCGCACTATATGATAAATAGGAGCTAACGACATCCATCTTTAGCTGTAGCTGTAGGTAGCCCTTTATCAGGTATTAGTGAAGGAATAATTATTATAAGAAAAGGGATAAGAATTGCTGTTGCTGTTTTCATTTTTTTGATTTTTCTCGTGTTTAATGTGTTCAACCTCAAGGGTAATGGCATTAATTAATATAAATGCACCAGTAACTTGAATCCAGCTACCGACCAATAGAATCTGTTCTCCAATTACACTTTTTTCGTTTAAAACGTAAATAAACCGATCGCTGCTAAAAAAGAGCCTAAAGAAATGAAGCTATTTCCTATAACGGCAAGGGCCCTATAGGATGAATCCACTTCAAGATATGCACCTACTGCTTCAAAAGCTGCACCAAGACCTTGGACTCCACTGCCAAGGGAATCTATTTTTACTCCCTCTTCCTCCGCACCATTTAGTACAATACTTACTCCAACTGCATTTGTACTATTACCAGCAGCCTCAAGCCAAGCACCGAAGATGGTATATATTTGTGCTAGCTCCCTCTCTGGTTTAAACAGCTTAGTTCTCCCGATGGCTTGCAACGAATTTCCGAATGCTTCAATCCCATTTCCTTTTACGATTAAATCTTTCCCCTGATCGCTGTGGGTGAAAGTTTGCCGGGTCTGTCCGATTGTATCAATAAGTGAACCAATAGCTAGTATCCATGCTCCTGAAAGAAGGAGGTCTTCTCCACGAAATGTCATATTCCCAAACGCTCCTTAAAAGAGGTTATTTTATATTATTCATAAACCAGTGTATGTTTACATAAACCTTCAAAACCAGGTTTTAGGAATGAGAGGTAGCCCATCGTTTGAAATGAATCGAATCGTTTCTAATTAATAAGAAGATGAGGAAAGTTAGTTATATTATAACTGTCAAATTATTGGTATAATGTAGGCGATTGTCTAGAGGTGGTGAAATTGTAAGTGAAATACATTTTTCAATTAGTAATTGCTACGCTGTTTCTTTTGTTATTTACATTTTGTACGTGGTACGAAGGAAGCGAAATTTTAGATAGCCCGCGGGAATGGAAATATTCAACTCACTTTTCACAGATGTTGAATGATCAAGTTGTGGATGCAAATGATATTTCAGATTTAGATTATTTTGTATATGCAGCTAAATTCAAACCATTATTTCCTAGCCTAATGATAATTACAGCCCTATATATAATCATTCTTTTGGGAGCGATGCTATTTAAAAGAAGTGCCAAAAAAATAGCTTTATTTCTTTCTGGTTTGGGAGTACTTTTACTACTTTTAAGTAGGTTGGTATCTAATTCCCCGACTGCAGGGGGAAGTTTCTTCAATGCTTTTTTTCTGACAAGTGGAATTATATCCGTACTAATTGCTGCCTTATATTATTATCAAATGCCAAAAAGACATAAGCCTGAAGTATAAAGTACAAGAGTGTTCTTTATGTCTTTTGGAGTTAACTGAGCATCATTGGAAGAATTAGCTGCTGTCCCTAAGCAGCTTTTTTTGTGCCGAAGCCTTTTTGAATGACCCTTAATCACCAAAATGTCATTTTGATATTTATTTTGCGTGGATAACAAATAAAGGATCATATATATTAGCCTGACTAATTTGTATTTGTTTGACTAGGATTGGGAAGCTGAATGGATATACGAAAGAACTTATTTATTTAGCATTAAATGTTTTTTCTTTCAATAAACCATTCACAATATTATACACGCCTAATGTATCAATTTATTATTTAGGGTCATGAGTATCATTCTGATGGATGCATGACCCTTTTATATTTTTCAAATATATCCGTCAAGAAGTTGATGGAAAGACAATGTTAAAGACGTTAATGTGAAGGGTGTTCAACACTGGGGTTTTGAATAGTTAAGAAAGATAGCAGGGAATTAAGCATAATATAACGAATATTAATATATATATTGGAACAATAATTTCAAGTAAGAAGGTAATTTATGATAAATATAATAACTCTCCTTTCAAGTTATTTAATTGGTTCAATCTCATTTGCTTTGGTTATCGGTAAATTGTTCTATAAAACCGATATTCGAGGATATGGGAGTGGGAACCTTGGAGCCACTAATACGTTTAGGGTTTTGGGAAAAAAAGCAGGAACTACAGTAGCTATTGCGGATATATTAAAAGGTACTGTTGCTTGCCTACTCCCACAAATCTTTAATTCAACGGTTTCTCCTATATTGTGTGGCTTACTGGTCATATGTGGACATGCGTTTCCTATCTTCGCGGGCTTTAAAGGTGGAAAGGCAGTGGCTACATCAGCAGGAGTGTTTATATTTTTATCTCCATTAGGTACATGCACTGCATTTATTGTGTTTCTTATTAGTTTGTTAACTTCTAAATATGTGTCTCTTAGTTCAATTTTAGCTAGTATTTCAATTTTTATATACAGTTTAATATTTGAAGAAAAGCTGATTATCGCACTTTCATTATTTATTAGCTTATTCGTAATTATTCTACACAGAGAAAATATTAAGAGAATATTGAAGGGTACGGAAACTAAAGTAGGTAAGAAGAAATAATAGATTTGTCTAGCTTAATTAACAGGTGCAATGTATAGAGTGGTTGCTGAGGCGCCCTTTTTTTACGATTTAACGGAGTAGATTAAATCAAAATTGTATATTACTTAATCGGTGTTTGAGAGGATTGGAAATTCTAACAGCTTTTTGAATACATGGGAAATTGTCAGTTACATACAAATGTTTATGGCTCACTCAATATTCTAAAGTAAATATAACACCATAATCTAAGGAGCCAGCCATGAAAAAAAGAGTTAGCTTATTAATAGGCGTGATAGTAGTTGGTATCATCGCCTCGATATCATTAGTGTTTCAAAATACTAAAAAAGAGGTTGCCAGTAAAAGGCCCTTTCCACAACATACAGTCTATCAATCAGGAACTATACAACCAGACAATGTGTCACAACAGGAGATGGATGATGCCGTAGCGGATTTTTATAAAACCTGGAAAAAAAGATATCTTAAGCAGCCTGTTGATAAAAATGATGAGTATTATATTTTTTATAATGATAAGGGGTATGCAGAGCCAAAAAATGCTGTTACCGTTTCCGAAGCGCATGGTTATGGGATGATGATAACGGCAATCATGGCGGGAAAGGATCATAAGGCCAAACAAAACTTTGATGGTCTTTATAGATTTTACAAGGCACATTGCAGCGAAAATAATCCATCTTTAATGGCATGGCAACAGGTAAAGAATAAAAAGGGAGAAATTATTAATACGCCAGGGGATGCTGATTCAGCAACTGATGGTGATATGGACATCGCTTATGCGTTATTATTGGCTGATCAGCAGTGGGGAAGTAAAGGGGATATCGACTATCTTGCTAGTGCTAAAGACATTATTGAGGCCATCATGTTGAATGAAATAAATCAGTCTCAGTCTCTTATAAAACTAGGAGACTGGGCGGAAGATAAAGACCATGTTTACGGGCAATCAACTCGTTCATCAGACCTTCTTCTAAATCATTTGAAGTCATTTGAGACCGCAACAGGGAATCATAAATGGAAAGATGTAACGGATAAGGCTTATACGATTATTCAATCTATTTATACAACAAAAAGTGGCAATACCGGTCTTATGCCTGATTTCATTGTACAATCTAAGGGAGTTTATCAGCCGGCTCAAGCTGATTTTCTAGAGGGGGAGAATGACGGTAATTATAGCTGGAACAGCAGTAGAATCCCTTGGCGCTATACTATTGATTACTTACTAACCGGTGACACTAGAGCGCTAGGGCAAATACAAAGGATGAACAATTGGATTAAAGAGGAAACACATGGCAATCCAGAAAATATTCAATCTGGCTATACTCTAAGCGGAAAAGCGGTTGAGGAAGGAAATAGTACAACCTTTGTTGCTCCATTCATGGTGAGCGCCATGGTTGATTCTTCTAATCAGCGATGGATCAATAAATTATGGAGCAGAACGATACAGGAACACGACGATGATGACTATTTTGCCAATACGATTAAATTACAGACAATGATTGTGGTTTCAGGTAACTGGTGGGCCCCAGAATCCAACATATAAATGTACAAGATGTTCTCCTTTTTTAACTAAGGTGCTTGGTGAATTAGTTTAAGAAGATGCTTCAAAGAGCACCCTAAATATGATCCGTTTTTGGAAAAATCAATTGTATAAAATAACTGAAGCTATAATAAGGAGTTTGATTATAAATGACAAAGGTTACACCTTTCTTAATGTTCCAAGGAAATGCGAAAGAAGCCATGAATTATTACACATCTTTAATCGAAGAGTCGGAAATAACCAGCATGACTCGGTATGGAGCAAATGAAGCAGGTGCTGAGGGAAGCGTCATGCGAGCTTCCTTTACGTTAAAGGGTCAGGAGTTAATGTGCATCGACAGTAATATTAAGCATGAATTTACATTTACACCTTCTTTTTCATTGTTTATTACATGTGATACTGAAGAAGAAATTGACAGGATTTATGAGAGTTTAACTGATGGTGGAGAAGTACTAATGCCATTAGCTGATTATTCCTTTAGTCAGAAATTTGGCTGGGTAGCTGATAAGTTTGGTGTTTCTTGGCAACTTACTCTTCCAAAATGAATATTGATTAATGTAGAAAAGGCCACTAAATTAGTGGCTTTTTATCATGGAATCTTTGAAGTGTTTACATAAGGGTTCTGAGTTTTTTTCCATTCCTTAGCGCTTTGTCACATACTCCATGGACATTCGGAGAAGGGGCTCTTTTTTAGATAAAATTCCAAAGTCTTAAGGGATGAAAAAAAATTTTACTAATAAAGAAGAATTCCCCCTTCTAAAATAACTGGATCAATAGGCGCCCTACCTCTGAATACATATCTCTCACCAAATCAGTGATTTTAGAGTGCTTGTGCGAAAAAAGTTATATGATTGGCTTTAAATATGAAAAGAGGGTACACATGAATATTATTAAAGCAGTTTGGATTAACGAGGATATTGCAAATGAAAATAAAGATGGAAGTTGGATTCCATTAGGATAGGTTTTTGCTGGAAATCTTGTTGATTCAAGTGATTTAGCGGAATTAAGGATGGGTTTTAGAAATTATTGATTCAGTTGATAAACAAAGAATTAACTCATATAGTAAAAGATTCTTTAGGCAATCTATTTGCTGTTATAATAGGTGATGATGAATAGTACGAACATTATTTTCATTTTAATCAACTTTATTATTCATTTAGAGCTCTCATTAAAGAAATTTATCACTGTTATCTAAAAAGAAATTGAAAAAATTAAGAACTATGGTGGAAACATTATATATTAATCCATGAATCACTTTATTGAAGAATTAATATATAATTGTAAGATAAGAAAAAGCTCGGAGGAGAAATTATGAAAAATATCAGTACAGAACAAGAATATCGTGAACAAATCAAACAAGATGGATTAACGGTTGGGATTTTTACGACAACATGGTGTCCAGACTGCAAACGTTTAGGGATGTTCATCGATGACATTACAGAAGAACATCAAGATAAAGAATGGTTTACTATTGATCGTGACCAGTTCCCGGAAATTTCTGAAGAGCAAACGGTTATGGGGATTCCTTCTTTATTAGTATTTAAAAATGGTGAAAAGATTGCTCATTTGCACAGTGCAAACGCTAAAACTCCAGAGGCAGTAAATGAATTTTTATATAACCTATAAAAACATTTTAAGTAAGGTAAACCCCGCATGATGCTATCATGTGGGGTTTATCTATGTTATGGACTCTTGCAGCGGATGATATTCCAAAAGCAAAATGGGGGAATCGGAAGGCATACTCCAATTGCTTGTAGAGAAGGAGTCGGATAAAATCCTGGGTGCAGCTCTTTTTATGTTTAGAATCTTTTAAAATGATAAATTTAATATGATTCTGGAGACATTTATCATGAATTGAAAATCATATCTTCACGCATCCATAAATGACGGAAAGTCTGCATTATTTATTTGATGAACTAGTGTAATATAGAAAATTATGATAACCGTATGTCAGATACAAAAAAACGCCCCAATGGCGTTTTTTGTTTTGTTTCGGAATGGACATCCGATTGATATGTATTTTTTAATTACTGACGATGACTATTAGGAAGCGTAAAGAATATAGTGTTGAAGCAGACGAGTAAGCCAGAAGAAGACCCCCGATAATCGGGGGTCCTTCATTCGTTTTATTTATCCTGTTTGGGAAGTTCGGTTTCAACAACTTTCAAACTGCTTGCTTCACCGTTTTCAACCATATGTTTAAGCATAGATAGTTTGTTACCCCAAAATTGTTCGTAAAAAGAAAGCCATTGTTTTAATTCTGTTAAAGGTTCAGGCTGAAGACGAAAACGTTTCTCTCTTCCTACCTTCCGCCCACTGACTAATTGGGCTTCAGAAAGGATATGGAGATGTTTTGCAATCGCTGTACGGCTCATGGAAAAGTGAGAAGTGATTTCTGAAATGGGTAATTCCTCTTCAGCAAGTAATCGCAGGACCTTTCTTCGGGTTGGGTCGGCGATAGCCTGAAAAACATCATACTTTTCTGCTGATGTAGACACTTAGCCCTCAACAGCTTTTTTAAGTTTTTCATTAACGATCTGTACCCAGCCATATGCCATTCTATCGCGAATAACTGAACTTTTTTCGTTCGGTTTCGGGAGAATCGTATCAGGTTGTTTCCAACCACCATGAATAAGGGTAAACTCTGTTTTACCATCCAGTTCTTTTAAATTGAACGAAACGATCCAGCCATCAGTATCCCAAGTGAACGAGAGACGATGAGGAGCATCTATTTCTAAAACTTTGCAAGGAGATGGACCAAAAGGTGATTGTACATGGAACTCATGTCCCACTTTCGGTTGGAAATCATTAGGCATGAACCACGATGCAATCCCCTCAGAAGTCGATACTGTATCCCAAACTTTTTGGATAGGCGCTTCAAGAATAACCGTCTGCTTGACATCTTGTAATGTTTGTTGATTTTCCATACTTATTCTCCTTTATAATTTAAGAATATAAAACCATTTGGTTTCACTTTGTTGATTATATAAAACCATTTGGTTTCGTGTCAATAATAACTTGTCTCCATGCATTTATTTTTATTCATAGTTTTAGTGAAATGCTGTGTTTATTAAAATGTGTTTTAGAAAAAAATCCAGTCTGCTTAATTACCCAATTCTTCAATTTGGTTTGCCAGGTCTGTTATATTCTCGATGGATTTCATTATCTCTGAATTTTCTAGTGCCTCGGGGTCGAATTGACCATTTTCGATATTATTTAGATATAAATCAATACCATCTGACAGCTGTTGGTTAGAACTGACGATTTTTTCATGGATGCTTTCCGCTATTTGGGGTGGTTCAGTTGCATTGAACTCTTCAATCTCCGTTTTCATCAGTTGTAGTTCTTTTTCAAGATTTTCTCTTGCTTCGGTATCATTGACGGCATCTTGGGACAATGCGGGCACTTCATTGGCAAATTTCTTAACGGTACTTACATACCCTGTCGCATTATCTGCATATTCCAACGATGAATTGACTTCTCCCAAAAGAGAGCACCCGCTTAATGTAAGGATGGACATAAAAGCAATGGTTATAATTTTTTTCATATGTTCCTCCAATGTGATTTTATAGTGATGATTAGATGGGGAAGAATCTTTTTTTATAAATTGCTGCTATTGAATTCAGAATAAAGCTAGGGATTTTTTTCGGAAAAAATGACTTCGAATAGAAGAGATGAAAAGCATTTTTCAGGTCGTGCCACTGATTGCAGGATTTCACTTGCTTAAACCTTGCAACATCAATGATCTTCACCTTCTTTTCGGAAGTGATAAAGATGTTTCTTAAATGGATATCTGAAGGATTTAGTCCTTCTTTCCTTGCTAATTGTAATGCATGATCAATCTCTTTTATGTTTTCTTCCGTTATTGGAATTCCTAGTGTTAAGCATTCAAATAGAGTGTTGCCTTCAATGTGATCAATAACTAGATAATTCTCACCCGCATCAAATAGGGTAGGATAGTATTCGATAGATTGAACAGTTTGGTATATCTCAGCTTCTACTTTAGCCGTGTGAGTATGGTTTGGAAAAAACACTTTCATTGCTTTATTGGTAGAATGTATTCTAAACACATAAGCACTTCGGCCTTTTCCGATAAGTGATAAAGAATGATCGGCATCTAGTAATGTATTATTTTTATCATGAGAAATCATAACGCTTTGAGCTAATTCACTATATTGCTGCATACTTTTCACCTCTATTAGTAGTATTATCGCTTCAAATTTTTTTCAATAAAAAAGACGGTATAACCGATTGTTGGTTATACCGTCTTTAAAAATTAAAAGACCTCACCAAATAATCGGCAAGGTCTTGCAAACAACTGAAAATTAGTTGCCAATAAAGCCGAGGATAAAATCCTGTATTGACGACTTTATTGAATAGCTACTCCCCTTAACAGAAGGATTCATATAAGTATATATTAGTAATTATATAGTTTATAATGACAAAGCGTCAAACAATAGGATTGAACGACTTACTCTACATATATATTCCCGACTTTTTTTTTAATGTGCATTTATTTAGTCGAACGTTAAGTATTATCTCAATTAAAGCAAGGATGTTCTCAGGCTGGTAATAAATTCAAAATTAAATATTCGTATTTTATCCAAATAACTCCTCTGGACAAGGGGGGCTTTTTTCATTCTTCATTAATTCTGCTCGGTTTTTATTTGTCATCAATAGCGTATTGTTTCCGCGTTAACTTTGGGATGTGAATTATATTACAATTATATCTATTTGATTACTTAAATGTCTATTGGATTACTATTTAGTTAAAATCCGTTATATAGATCTTAAGACTCTAGAAAATATGATATATTTTTAAACGATAAGGAGAATTACCTATATCGAAACCCTGATTTTAACGAATATTTAAATAAATGTTAAAAATATAATTCTTTAGTAGGGAGGATGGAATGAAGAAATTAATTATACCGACTTTCTGTTTTGCAGTATTGTCTACAGTTGCTTTCGAAGAAAAAATATCTGCAGCTCCACTACCTGCAGAACAAATAAATATAGAAACTAGTAAAATGTATGTAAATGTAAGTTCAGGCTCGCTCAATATGCGGAAAAGTGCATCTGAAAACGCCAGCGTAGTAGTGAAGCTGACGAAAGGTACGCAGGTAACGTTGTACTCGGAATCCAAAGGTTGGGCGAAGATCAAAGCCAATGGAAAAGAAGGATATGTCAGTACCAAATATCTATCGACAACGAAGCCAGGAACGGTAACGACTGCTGCTGCCACAGTTAAAACGACGACGAAATATGTAAACGTAAGTTCCGGAACACTAAATATGAGAAAAGGTGGAACGGAAACTGCCAGCATAGTAGCGAAGCTGACAAGAGGTACACAGGTAACGATGTATTCGGAATCCAAAGGTTGGGCGAAGATCAAAGCTAATGGAAAAGAAGGATATGTCAGTATCAAATATCTATCGACAACGAAGCCCGGAACAGTAACTAAAGCTGAAGGACCTGTTAAAACGACGACGAAATATGTAAATGTAAGTTCTGGGACGCTTAATATGCGAAAAAGTGGAACGGAAACTGCCAGCATAGTAGCGAAGCTATCAAAAGGCACGCAGGTAACGGTTTATTCGGAATCCAAAGGTTGGGCGAAGATCAAAGCTAATGGAAAAGAAGGATATGTCAGTACCAAATATTTATCGACAACGAAGCCAGGAACGGGA
>NZ_JBNNTG010000012.1:124039-142648 GCF_050278525.1 Peribacillus sp. NPDC096540
CAGGGACGCTCAATATGCGAAAAAGTGGAACGGAAACTGCCAGCATAGTCGCGAAGCTATCAAAAGGCACGCAGGTAACGGTGTATTCGGAATCCAAAGGTTGGGCGAAGATCAAAGCTAATGGAAAAGAAGGATATGTCAGTACCAAATATTTATCGACAACGAAGCCAGGAACGGGATCCACACCATCCATACCTGAAAAAACGACGACGAAATATGTAAATGTAAGTTCAGGGACGCTCAATATGCGAAAAAGTGGGACAGAAACTGCCAGCATAGTCGCGAAGTTATCAAGAGGCACGCAGGTAACGGTGTATTCAGAATCCAACGGTTGGGCAAAAATCAAAGCCGATGGAAAAGACGGGTATGTCAGTACCAAATATTTATCGACAACGAAGCCAGGAACGGAATCCACACCATCCACACCTGAAAAAACGACGATTAAATATGTAAATGTAAGTTCCGGGACGCTCAATATGCGAAAAAGTGGGACAGAAACTGCCAGCATAGTCGCGAAGCTATCAAGAGGCACGCAGGTAACGGTGTATTCAGAATCCAACGGTTGGGCAAAAATCAAAGCCGATGGAAAAGACGGGTATGTCAGTACCAAATATTTATCGACAACGAAGCCAGGAACGGAATCCATACTTGAAAAAACGACGACGAAATATGTAAATGTAAGTTCTGGGACGCTCAATATGCGGAATAAACCGTCAGAAGACGCTTCCATCATTGTGAAATTGGCAAAAGGTGTAGAGGTAGAAGTCATATCGGAATCGAATGGCTGGTCAAAAATCAAAGCTTATGGTGGAGAAGGGTACGTCAGTACGCAATATCTGACAACAACGAAGCCTGGTGCTATCCTGGAAAGCACGGATCCGGATCCAGACGATGATAAAACCACGTTAGTTAAATATGTAAAAGTGGATGATGGCTCTAATTTAAATATGCGCTCTTCAGCATCAACTTCCGCTTCGATTATAGCTAAACTTGTAAACAATACGGCAGTAACGGTTTATTCGGAGTCTAATGGGTGGTCAAGAATTACGGCGAATGGAAAGACAGGATATGTAAGTTCGCAATATTTATCAGCCAAAGCACCAGAAAGTCCAGGGAATTCGAATGGAACGATCATCAGGGTTGATAAAGAGTATAATCTTACGATGGACAAGATGGTTGAAATTCAAATGGCTGTAAATGGTCAAACGGATAAAAAGTATAAAACCTACATACGTGAGGATGGCTTAACTTTAATCAATTCAACAAAAGGCACAGTAAAAGGAACCAATTGGCGTGTAAGGGGCGGAGCAGGATCTAATTATTGGGTAGTGGGCGCTGTCAGCAATAATCAATCATTGGATATTAAATCAAAAGTAAAGGGCTCTGACGGGTACTATTGGTATGAAGTGAATTATAACAAGACATGGGTAAATGCTAGTCCAGAAGATATAAAATATAATATCAACCCTGATAATTTTGTGAATGATCCAGTCCATTCGTTCCAATTCGTTAAGCTCTCTCAAGTCACCAACATGAATGCTTCTGAAGTGAATGATAGAATCCTTTCAGGTAAAGGTATCTTATCTGGCCATGCTGCAACCTTCACTTCGGCAGGCGAAAAATATGGGGTAAATGAGATTTATCTTATTTCACACGCTTTATTGGAGACAGGGAACGGGACTTCACCGTTAGCGACAGGTGTCAAGGTGAACGGAAGAACGGTCTATAATATGTATGGAGTAGGAGCATATGACGGATCAGCGGTAAGCAGTGGTGCACAATATGCTTATAATGCAGGCTGGTTCACTCCAGAAGCGGCCATCATTGGCGGTGCTGAATTTATCGCCAAAGGATATATCTCTGCTGGACAGGATACGCTATACAAAATGAGATGGAATCCCACAGCCTCAGAGAAATATGGATATGCTTCACACCAGTACGCGACTGATATTGGTTGGGCTACAAAACAAGTGAAACAGATTTATAATTTGTATAGTTTGTTAGATTCATATAATTTGACGGTTGAAATTCCTAAATATAAATAAAAAAGTTAAAAACACATGAGAATATCTCATGTGTTTTTACTTTAAGCTATTTTTTGCAAACTACTTTGCTCCTTATCAGAGGATATATCTGAGAAGATAGCGATATATCTACGAAACAAGCATATTATCTTCGAATTAAGGAATATATCTACGAAACAGGGTAATTTATCTTCGGAATTGTCTTTATATCAATTTTTCGACAAAAATAAACATATATCACTAATGGATAAGCTGATCTTCCTTAGAATGGCCGTTTACCTAACTCTTCTTTTTTTAAAATATCCTTTACAATATCTTCAATAGTTACTACGCCTAATGCCTTTTCTAAAGCTAGTTCTGCAACTGAAAAGATGGGTTCTATTGCATCTTGAATATTTCTCCCAACGGGACATGCTGGATTTGGGTTATCGTGGATTCCAAATAACTCTTTATCCTGCACCACGTTAACAGCCTGATAAACATCGAGTAATGTAATATCGGATAATTCCTTAGCCAAAGTCGATCCAGCGATACCTGGCCGAACATTTACTAAACCTGCATTTCTTAGCATGCCAGTGATTTTTCTTATTAAAGCAGGATTGGTGTTTACACTTTTTGCGATAAATTCAGATGTGTTAACTCCCTCTTTATTTACTTCTAAAAGAGATAATATATGGATTCCAACTGAAAAACGGGTACTGATAGACATCTTTTTCTCTCCTTTAAAATCTCTATACTTAAATAGTATAAATTATTTAACATGTAATACAAGTAGTTACAAGTTAAAAAAATTAGCGAGGTAACCAAGTTTTCACAAAGTATATTAAAATGGAAGGTATATAAAGGGCCAAAATAAAAGGTACGTGTAATTGACAAAACACTATCCTGAAACTTATATTATTACATGTAAATAAATTAGTTACAGGGCGGAAAAGTAGAAGGAGGGGATTGGCATTTTAGGTGCTAATTTTGCTAGTGCCGCATTAGATGAAATTGTATATCCATGAAAGATTTTTTGTGGTTTCGGAGCTGATTATTTCGTGACTGTAGTAAGTATCAATAAATGGAGAAGCAAAATGGAGTTTGAAAACCGAACCTCCACTAAGTGTTTCTGCCCAAATAAATAAGTATGGAGGTATAAGATGGCTAATAACAAAAAAAACAATAAACAAAAACAATCGTCTACATTCACATTTTGGATCATAGGGTTAATTGCTGTTATTATTATCGGTTTTATATTTTTAGCAAATGGAAAAGAAAAAGATGTAGCATTTGAAATTGATTATAAAGAACAACCCTATTTAGGAGATAAAAAGGCTCCTGTTCAAATTGTTGAATTTGGTGATTATAAATGTCCAGTCTGTAAATCATTTGAGGAGAATTTCTTTCCCTCTATTCAAAGTGAATTGATTGACAACGGGAAAGCACAATTTTATTTCATGAATTATTCGTTTATTAACGTAGACTCAATACGATCCGCTAAATTCGCGGAGACAGTTTATAAGGAATTAGGGAATGATACCTTCTGGAAATTTCATGAGCTGTTATACAGTAAACAGCCAGATGATCAGAAATATGAAAAAGAAGATGTGTTTACGGACAAGTTTTTAGAAGAAACTTTGAAAGAAATCGTAAACGATAGTGATGTCAAAAAGGTTGTTACATCTTTTAAGGCAGACGGTTCTGAGGACTTATGGAACAAAGATATGGAGACTGCTGCCGAGTTAGGAGTATCTGGAACACCTTCCTTATTCGTTAATGGGAAGAAGTTTGAAGGAAATACACTTGAGGATTTAGTGAAAATGGTAGATGAAGCTGCGAAGGAGAAATAGTTCATGAATAAGCCACTGTTATTTTCCTGGATAATATCTATCATTGCCACATCTGGAAGTCTTTATTTTAGTGAGGTTCTTCATTATGTACCATGTACGTTTTGTTGGTATCAAAGAATCTTGATGTATCCATTGGTTCTTTTATTAGGCCGTGCTTTTTATGACCAGGAACTTAAAATTTATCGTTATATTCTCCCTTTGTCGATTTTAGGTATGTTGGTTTCAGGATATCATTATAGCTTGCAAAAAATCCCTGCTCTTCAACAGTTCGAAATGTGTCAAAGTGGTGTTCCTTGTTCAGGAGAATATATTAACTGGCTTGGATTTATCACGATTCCGTTTTTAGCTTTTACTGCTTTTTCATTTATTACTGTATGTATGGGAATACTTATGAGTAAGCACAGTAATGATTGAGTAAGTAATCTTTAATCTAATACACCCTTTGATAAAGGCATCATTCGTTGTGGAATGGTTTCAATATACCTCCACAATGAATGGTGCTTTTATTTAATTTGCACCATTTCGTACTTACCCAGAATCCTCTATATAAATTACGTATTATTAAATTTGTCTTTTTCTAATATATCTTTTACAACATCTTCAATAGTTACTACTCCTAATGCCTTTTTTAGGGCTAATTCTGCAACTGAAAAGATGGGTTCAATTGTATCTTGTATATTTCTTCCAACGGTACATGCTGGATTTGGCTTTTCATGAATCCCAAATAATTCTTTATCCTGCACCACATTAACAGCCTGATACACATCGAGTAATGTAATATCGGATAATTCCTTAGCCAAAGTGGCTCCAGGAATACCTGAACGAGCGTATACTAAACCTGCATTCTTTAGCATGCCAGTAATTTTTCTTATTAAAGCAGGATTGGTGTTTACACTTTTTGCGATAAATTCAGATGTATTAACTCCCTCTTTATTTACTTCTAAAAGAGATAGTATATGGATTCCTACTGAAAAGCGGGTACTGATAGACATTTATTTCGCTCCTTTAAAATCTCCATTTTTAAAAAGTATAAATTACTTAACATGTAATTCGCGTAGTTACAAGTTAGTATTGCTCACAAAAGTTATTAGTAAACTAAAAGTTTGGATAAAATAAATTGACAAAACACCAACCTGTAACTTATATTATTACATGTAAACAAATTAGTTACAACTCAATTAAAGAGACGATTATAGGAGGAGTTTTAAAATGAAAATAGCTATTATTGGTGCAAGTGGAAAAGCTGGAAGTCTGATTTATAAAGAAGCTATAGCTAGAGGCCAGGAGGTTACGGCTATTGTCAGAGATGCAACGAAAGTACAAAACCAAGGAACTGCAGTTTTAGAAAAAGACCTATTTGCTTTGAAGGCAGATGATGTTAAAGAATTTGATGTGGTCGTAAATGCGTTTGGTGCTGCTCCAGGGCATGAACATCTACATGTGGAAGCTGGTAAAGTCTTAATTGAAGCTATGAAAGATGCACCAAATACTAAATTGTTTGTTGTTGGTGGTGCAGGAAGTCTGTTTGTCGACGAAGCGAAAACAACTCGCGTACTAGATACACCAGATTTTCCCAAAGAATACTTTGCAACAGCATCTAATCAATCTAAAAACCTTGAGGATTTACAAAATGCTAGTGGAATTCAATGGACGTTTATCAGTCCTTCTGCATTCTTTGATCCAGAAGGCAAAAGAACAGGTGGGTATAAATTAGGGAAAGATAACATCCTTGTAAACTCAAAAGGTGAAAGTTATGTAAGCTACGCAGACTTTGCTATTGCAGTATTAGATGAAATTGAAAGCCCTCAGCACATAAATGAACGCTTTACAGTTGTTTCGGAAGCTGAATAATTCGAAACATTAATAAGTGTAAACCTAGAAATATTTAAATAGAAAAAATTAATGGCTTAATTAAAATATAGTCCAAAAACGGAGGGATTTTCAGTCTCTCCGTTTTTGTATTTGTTTTAGAGACCAACGAATAGGATTAGTGTTAAAAGCATTATGAACTTCAAGAAATTTAGCATGCGTTAATTTGCCAATTATGGGAGCTTTAATGGGTTTTTAAGTACCTAAGAAATTAGGATGTGATAATTAGCTGAAAATTACATTTATGTATCTGATTACAAATTAATTGGATTTTTTAGCCTAACTTATTTACAAAAAACCAGTCTATGTTACTATAAATGAGAGACGGGAAATTTTAGTAGTTTTTTACAAAGGTAATATGAAGGAGTTACAAATAAATGAAAAGAGTACAAAAAGCAATTATACCTGCAGCGGGATTGGGGACAAGGTTTTTACCTGCTACAAAGGCAATGCCAAAAGAAATGCTTCCGATAGTGGATAAACCAACTATTCAATATATTATAGAAGAAGCTGTAAAATCCGGAATTGAAGATATTATTATTGTCACAGGAAAGAATAAACGTGCGATAGAAGATCACTTTGATAATGCCTATGAGCTAGAGAATAATTTGAGGGATCATGGAAAATTTGATTTATTGGAGAAAGTACAATATCCATCTAATTTAGCCAATATCCATTACATTAGGCAGAAAGAGCCGAGAGGCCTTGGACATGCTATCTGGTGTGCTCGTAATTTTATTGGAGATGAACCATTTGCCGTACTTTTAGGTGATGATATCGTTCAAAGCGAGGTCCCTTCATTGCGTCAATTAATAAATGAATACGATGCAACAGGTTCGTCTATTATTGGAGTACAATCCGTTAATGAAAGCGAAACGCATAGGTATGGTATCATTGACCCGATAACTCAAGATGGTAGAAGGTACGAAGTTAATAACTTTGTTGAAAAACCAAAACAAGGAACAGCTCCATCAAATTTAGCCATTATGGGGAGATATATTTTAACCCCAGAAATATTTGACTTTTTAGCAAAACATGAAACTGGTGCTGGTGGTGAAATTCAGTTAACTGATGCCATTCAAAAGCTAAATGAAATCCAAACAGTATTCGCCTATGATTTTGAAGGTAAAAGACATGATGTCGGAGTTGTAGATGGCTTTGTAAAAACTACAATTGAATTTGCCTTACAACGTCCTGAATTGAGAGACGACATTTTAAGAGAATTGGAAAACATACTCAAAAAGCATAAGGCAGAAGTTAAATAGATAGAGGATATATCTATCTACAAAATGGATTAATGAAAAGCTGTTATAATTGATAAAAGAACTGAGTAGGGGGAAATTTTAAAGTCTTTTAGTATAAATACAAAATCGAAAAACTAAAGCCTTTATATTTATTTTACCCTTTGCTTTTCTAAATAGTTTTCTATAAGAGAACGACTCTGTTTAATGAGTTGTTCTCTTTTTATGTCTCAGGCTTACAATGCAGCCCTGCCTAATTTTACACTTAGCAAGATTTTTTAAAATAAATGGTGAAAAGTTGGAATGGTAATGAGAAAATACCAATAAAAGGTAAAGTTTTATATTGAGAGTAACAAATGATAGGGGAGTACTTAAAATTTTGCGAAGGATAAAAGGCTGTGGGTTGATTAACTTGGATACCTTCAGCTTTCAAGCACCTGCATTTTATCTAAAAAATGGTTATGTGGTTTTTGGAATTATTTAGGATCATCCAAAAGGATTCAATCAATACTTTTTGCAGAAAAGGTTTGAAGTACAGCGGGTAGTTATAAAAATATTATGGTGAGCCTTGGTATATGTACAGAAAGCGATGATGTATTTGTTGAATCATATAACCAGATTTAAATCCAATTGTGATTTTAATTTTTACTAATAAATGCAGAAGGTGAGCGGTTAAATGAATCAGCATATTTTAAAGAACCGATCATTTCTCTTCATATGGATCGGTAGTGTGATCTCTGAATTAGGCGCTGCCTTTGGAGCCTTTTGTAATTCAATTCTTATCTATCAAACTACAGGTTCCACTATGGCTTTGGGAAGTATGTGGATATTATATTTTGTACCATCCCTGCTTTTGCAATTATTTATTGGTCCTTTTATTGATAGATGGAGCCGTAAGTGGACGATGATACTTTCACAGTGGAGTAGAGGTATAATTTTTCTTATCCCACTTATTTCATTAAAAACGGGTAATCTTGAAGCGTGGCACATTTTCACAGTCCAAATCATAGTAGGTTTAATTACGCCCTTATATTCACCCGCTAATCAATCAATTTTGCCTACAATTGTTCCTGAGAACCAGCTAAGCGCTGCAAATGCTTATTTAGATGGAACGATTCGATTAATGACGTTCTTGGCACCAATTGCAGGGGGAGTCGTTGTAGAGTACTTAGGTGTTAAAACCACATTACCAATTGTTTGCTTATTGCTTATTACAAGTGGTTTTATACTGCTGTTCATCCAAGAATCAAGAGTCTCATTATCTATACGCAAATCATGGTTAAACCAGTTTATTGAGGGTCTATCCTATTTTTTCAAACAGCCCCTCATCGTTTGGTTAGGAGTCTTTTTGGCATTTTTTCAATTTGGGGTGGGCGATGGTTATCACTCTTCCCTATATCACTAGTGAGTTATCTGGTAGTTATGCAGAGTACGGATATTTTATGGCTAGTTTCCCTTTAGGGTATGTAATTGGTTCCATGCTTGTAAGTAAAATAAAACATAAGAGTCGCAGGGTTTTGATGTTAGGAGCATTAATTTTCGGAGGTCTAACATATATCTCATTAGGTATTAGCAATAGTATAGTTGTTGCATTCTTGACTGAAATTATTGCTGGAATAGCTATGGCTATTTTTAGTATTCATAATAAAACTATTTTTCAACAAAGCGTGCCTAATCATCTAATGGGGAAAATATCCTCGGTTCGATTATTTATTATTAGAGGTACAATGCTATTAGGAGTAATAACAGGTACATTTTTGAGTGATATCTGGGGGATACGTCCATTGTACTTTTTAATAGGAAGCATTATCTGCACTGTATCTTTATTAGGAATATTACTTCCATTCTTTAAGTTTATTGATAACTCGAATAAAGGGGAACGTTCTGTTTCTTAAATTAAAGGGGAAATGTGAAATACACATAAAAACCCAAGCTAAGACATTCCATTAAGATGAAATCTTATGTAAAGCTATTCTACTTAAGGAAAGAAGAAGAGTTTTACACTTTTTCAGTCTTAGCACGGGGATTTTGATAAAAAGTTGCTGCTGAATTAGTCTCCCATGCTCATCCCTTTTAATGTCACAGCAGTTATGAATACAGTCACACATATGATTGAGGTAGATACTACAATGGCGATTGGTAAACTCATAAAAAATCCCTCCTTTAAAGTATTGTTACTTTGCTAAGATCAACCTTAGCTCCAATTAAAAAGTTGTAAGTAAGTTTATCCATTGAAGCACCCTCAAAGTCGATTTTCTTTAAATCAGACGTTCGAAATTGAACATTCTTGAGTGTTGCGTCGCGAAATGATGCTTTCTTCAATGTTGAGCCCTCAAAAATGGTTTGGTTAAATGTTTCCCCATCAAAGACGAGACCAGCTAAATTACAGCCTTTAAAGTGAGTTTTGTTATAGATACTATTTTTAAAAGTGACTCCCTTTAAGTTTGAACTTTTAAATAGGGTACTCGTTAAATTGACGTTTTCAAAGATACAATTATTTAAGTTACTGCTTTTAAATGTGCTGTTCGTCAGGTCGGAATGGCTGAAATCAGAACGGGTTAAATCGCAGGAATTAAATTTTCCATCATGCACCGAAACCGAGCGGAAGTCGGAATCCAATAAGCGTTGTCTAGAATAGTCCATGTTTATCGCCTGCTCAAGCTCACTGTATTGGAGATTAAATGCTTCTAGGAGCTCTGACACTTCTCCAATTGAATCCACCGTCAATCTATAAGCCTCCTGCTCACTAGAACCTTTTTGTTTATAGTCATTATATTTCTCTATTAAGTTTTGCAGCAGTTCTTCTTCCAGTTCCTTTGTTGTTTTGGCATTTTGATACGGAGCAAAAATGCTGTGAACATGTGCATTTAGTTTTTCAATCACATTTTATCTTCCTTCCTACAAGAGGCGCTCAAGTATTTGCTTGGCCTGCTCCCAGTTATTTTTGTTTTGCGTATATATGTCTTCTCCGATTGGGGTGATTTTATAATATTTTCTTCTGCCGCCTTGTGTAGCATCTCCCCAATAGGAGATGATGCATCCGTCTTTTTCAAGACGTTTTAAGCTGGAATACATCGTTGCTTCCTTTATTTCGTATTGCTCATTTGAACTCACGTATATCAATTTACTAATTTCATAACCATATTTATCGCCACTTTGCAGGAGTTTTAAAATCATCGTATCAACATGTCCGCGAAGCAGGTCAGAGGATAGTTTTCGTTGAACCAAATCCTCACCTCCTTTGGTATACCTTATAGCATATTACTATGACAGTCAAGGTAATATTAATCATAGGGGTAGCATCAAGGATTTTAGATCATATGTATGTTAAGGAAAATCCCAAAGTCGAGAGAAACAGTTGATAGAATAAGGAAAATTTGTAACTTTCATGATATCTATGGTCCTATATAGATCCATACTTGGAAGGAATTTATTATGATTTATAGAAGTAGTGTTAAGAGATATCTGGGAGGGGTGAATTTGAATAATTCTTGGAATAAAGTGATATATAAGATTTGGTCTCCAATTTATGACAATATTTTCAATTCATATCTTTTTTTAAATGCCAGAAGAAGAATATTTGAAGAGATACCGTTTAATAACCGAGAAAGGGTTCTGTTTGTGGGCGTAGGAACGGGGGCCGACTTAGAGTTAATCAAGCACTTTGACTTAGAGATAACGGCAATAGATCTTTCAACTGATATGCTTAAAAAAGCAATGGAGAAATATGAAAATACCTCTATCACGTTTTTAGAGATGGATGCACAAAATATGGATTTCAACAATGAGTCGTTTGATTATATAGTTGGAAGTTTGGTCCTTTCAGTAGTGCCTGATGCAAATAAATGTTTTCAAGAAATGAATAGGGTTTTAAAACAAGATGGGAAAATAATTATATTCGATAAGTTTATCTCTAAAAATAAACAGCTATCATTATCAAAGAAGCTTCTTAGACCTTTTATTAGAGTTTTAGGTACAGATATTGGCTTGCGGTTTGAAGATTTGTTTCGTAGACATGATAAAAATCTAAAAATCGTAGAAGATCAATCGATTATGATGAATGGAATGTATAGAAAGATAATAATTCGTAAATGCAGATGACGTGCCAAAAATCCAATTGCACCACAGTGAAACTCTTAAAGAGTTCATAAAATGGAGTTGAGAATATATGAATTATAGTGAATTTATTGACCCTGATAATTGGATTGGCGGTTTCTATGAACTATCAATTGAGTTTCACCCAGTTGGAGTTAATAAGAGATTGAATGATGCTCTTGTTTCGTTGCAGAAAAGCAAATTCTTCAACGGAATTTGGAAAAAACAGCAGGACTTTCAAACGCATTCAATTTCTTTACCAATAAAAATAGAAGATGACAGTGTGAATCATTTTTATGGAACACTATTAATTTCTGATGAAAATACTACTTTGCCTTGTGTAATTACTATCATCAGAATCGATGGCGAATCTGATTGGTTAGATATATCAATTCCACAAGCAATATTGGAGCAGATCTATCCTTATAAATATCCGCTTACAAAAGAACTTAACCCCTGGTTAAATAAAGTTGATGAGATATTTATAAAATTAGCAGAAAACATATATAATCATTCATCCTTTGACTTAGCAATGATAGGGGAAGAAATTTCAGGTTATACAAACCAAGAAAACATTATCGCTGAATACTTAGAAAAAACAACTTGTATTCTACCCATTCATTTACAGAACCGTCTTGGAGTTCAAGAAAAGGGAGAAGAGCTGTCAAATCAACTAAGGTTGTACTACTAAAGCTCTTCCCCCTCAAAAAACTACTGTTACTCTGTTACTAAAGTATTTATTTGGAAAGAGGGGATATTTTGTCTGAAACTATTTATAACTATGAAGATTTATTAGAAATGCTGGACTCCTTATTGCGTGAGCCAACTAAATTCTGGAATGATTTTTATGAAGATCGTGAAAAGGGGATTCCCTTTTTTGAAAACAAACCAGACGAGAATTTAGTTAATTACTTTGACAGAGAGTTACTTGCTTCAGGGGAGGTTCTTGAACTTGGATGTGGTCCTGGAAGGAATGCCATTTATTTTGCTCAAAAGGGCTGCTCAGTTGATGCTGTTGACGTTTCAAAAGAAGCTCTTGAATGGGGAAAAGAACGGGCGACAGAAAAGAATATGAACGTGAATTTTATTCAAAAAAACATTTTTGACTTAGATATTGAAGAAGGAAAATATGACACAGTTTATGATTCAGGTTGCTTTCATCATATTGCTCCACATAGAAGAATGAATTATATAGAAATGGTGAAAAAAGCGTTAAAGCCTAAAGGTTACTATGCAATTACTTGTTTTGTTCAAGGTGGAATATTAGGTGGTGCAGAAATTTCAGATTGGGAAGTATATAGATTAGGAAGTCTTAGAGGTGGGTTAGGTTTTACTGAGGAAAAACTAAGAACGATTTTTCAAGATTTTGAAGTAATAGAAATACGTAAAATGAAGGAATGTAAGCAATCTAATGATGTCTTTGGGGTATCTGGTTTGTGGACTGCTTTATTTATGAAAAAGTAATTTTTGTGAGCTTGTCCCTATAATTCGAGGAAGCTTAGGGCCGAGAAGTATCTATCCTTTTTCAACTGTGTATAAAGTTTAATCCATATAGTACTAGATTCTTCAGAATATAATTTGGGTTAGCAGAAGAGAAAAATAAGCTTGATACAGATTAAGGGCGGTGGACCATTGGATAAACAAGTGACATATGATACTGAAGCAGATATGGGCTATATCTATTTGGCTGAACCATTTAAGTACAAAATTTCAAATACGGAAGAACTCCCACAAAATAATGATATAATGTTGGATTTTTGTAACCACGTTCCGATTATCGGAATTGAATTAGCAGGAGATACTGCGATAAAAATAAGCCATCTTGTTGATACAGTACATATATTCAAAAAGGTAACTACTGCTGATAATGAGATTATTTACTCTTTCAGATTGAATGATAAATCAGTAAAACAGTCAGTTACTCATTCATATGCTGCGAAAATAGTGTTTCTCTTTTCGGATGCTGACTGTTTAGATTTTATAGGGATTGATATATATGACACAGAGTCGTACGATGAGTCATTCTTAATTGGCGGATAAGCTCAAACTTTTTTAGGTCATCTCATATAGTGAAAGCCGGAACCGTTGAGCGGGTATCCGGCTCCTTGATTAGGGACCTAGGTTATTCAATATTTGCAAACACGGCTAGATCTTCTTTATTACCAACCACTAAAAGCAAATCTTTTTCAAGGATATTCTGATCAGGTGATGGAGCTATGATAATTTCTCCATTACTTACGATGGCAATAACACTGATATTATATTTCGCACGTAGATCAAGATCTCTGAGACTTTTTCCTGTCATGCTTATGGGTATAATGATTTCCTCGATATTGTATTCTTTTGAGAGTTCTATATAGTTCAGCATGTTGGGTGATAGGAGTTGATTAGCGACCCGTTCACCCATATCTCTTTCAGGGTAGATAACCCAGTCAGCACCAACTTTAGCGAGCACTTGACCGTGATGTTTATTTAGAGCTTTTGCTATTACCTTTTTCACTCCTAGTTCCTTTAAAAGCAATGTAGTTAAAATGCTTGACTGCATATCATTTCCGATGGCTACGATGACACAATCAAAATTACGGATTCCAATGGATTTTAGTGCCTCTTCTTCGGTAGTATCAGCCATAACTGCATGAGTTACACTTAATTCTGCATTCTCGACTCTTTCCTCGTTTACATCAATACCCAAGACTTCTTGTCCGGCTGAATATAATCTATGAGCTACACTCGTTCCGAATCTTCCTAAACCGATAACGGCATATTGTCGTTTTCCCATCTTTTACACTCCCTCATTAATGATTAACCAATCATGACTTTGCCTTTTGGACGGCGGAATGGATCTGGTTTACGTCTCATTGCAATAGCAAAAGCAAAAGTCAAAGGTCCCACCCGGCCCGCAAACATCGTGAATATGATGAGCATCCGACCAATAGGGGATAATTCGGGGGTCAATCCCATTGAAAGTCCCACGGTAGCGAATGCTGAAGTGGCTTCAAATAAAATCGTTAAGAAATCACTTCCGCTTTCTGTGATGGTCAGCAGAATGGTGATGGTTGAAACGATAAATAACCCAATGAAGCTAACGGTTAATGCTTTAAATATAGTTTCACTCTCTATGCGGTGACGAAACAATACCACATCACTTTTTCCTTTAATCTGTGACCAAACCGTTCCAATCAGCGTCGCTAATGTGGTGGTTTTAATCCCGCCGCCAGTCGAGCCAGGTGAAGCCCCAACAAACATCAAGAAAATGATAAGCAGCAATGTGGGTTGTGTTAAATCAGGGATATTCAATGTATTAGAACCTGCTGTCCTTGGAGAAACCGATTGATACAAAGAGGCCAACGTTTTCCCCATGAATGATAAAGGCTCCAATGTTTTGGCATTTCCGAATTCAAATATAAAGATTAAAATGGCCCCTCCAATTGTAAGGATTAAGCTAGCCATCAGTACAACCTTCGTATGCACAGACAAACGATGGGTATCACGGTATTCGTATAGTTCATTCATCACGATAAAACCTATTCCGCCAAACGTGATGAGGAAGACGACGGTAAGGGTTACGAATGGATCCGATACATAAGGGGTCAAACTCCTGAATTCTCCCATTAAATCAAATCCGGCATTATTGAAATTCGATATGGAATGAAAAACCCCGTAATAGATCGCTTTGCCGATTGGCATGTCAAATGAAAAGCGAATCGATAAGATAAGGGCACCCATGCCTTCAATGATGGCCGTGAAAATTAAAAGCCGTTTTACTAACTTGACTACACCTGCCATGGATAGATTATTTAAGGACTCCTGCAAAAGTAACCTGCCTTTTAAAGAAATCCTTTTGCCTAATAGGAAAAAGAAAAACGTAGCAAATGACATGAATCCTAAGCCGCCTATCTGAATCAGTGTTAAGATGACCAACTCACCAAAAGTGGTGAAAGTCGTTCCCGTATCCACTACGACAAGCCCTGTTACACATGTAGCGGAGGTTGAGGTGAATAAAGCATCCAGAAAAGCAAGACCATTCCCATTTTCAGTTGAAATCGGCAAGGTCAGCAAATAGGCCCCAATAAGTATCAGGATGGCAAAGCCGAGTACAAGGATTTTTGGCGGATCCAACAATTTTTTTGCTTTTATCAAATTGATCATCCCTACCCATAATATGAATTAGTTAGCTACTATAATAACAAAACGTAATATACCACTCTGATGTTTCCAACGGGTAACCGTTATCCAGTGATAGGGTTAGTATTTCGCTTGTATATGCAATCCATTCGTACAACCAATGGACCAAGTTACTTTTCCAGTACATGCCTCCATTCAGCACAAGCCCTTATATGTGTGATAAAGGTATTTATTATCCTTAATCCCTATCAAGCTTAGGAAATTCTCTTTAGATATTTTAATGCATAATAAAAAGACCTACTTAAACATCTGGCTGCTATTTTGCCACAAAAAAGCTAACAAAAAAGCCCCTGAAATAGGCGGTCTTATGACCTCCTTCGCTTTAGCCGACGAAGTTAGCTGACGGGTAGGATGGCGAAAGAGCTGATCTCATCCTTTCTGCAAGGCAGAATTAACCCCAAATGATTGGTTCCTCCGTACTCAATTTACTTGAGTTTAGGCCGAAATGTATTAAATTGATAAACGTATTCTACTCCCACCATTTACTAGTTGTAAACCCCTAAATTGTAAAAAAATATTTCTAGAAAAAAACAGATAATTTATGTTTTATTTACATATTAAAAACTTATTGACAAAAATTAGTTGGGACATTATGATAGGTTCGATAAATTTGAAAATTTTATATATCTTTTCATGAAGCGTAAGTCATTGCGAATCTATGTTTCTAATATATATATGGTATTTTCTTTTGGAATTAGATACAGAAAAACTCAAGTTTCATTGCATTCGTATATTAAAATTTTAATACATTATATAAAAAAGGCGGGCAATTATGGAGAAAACGTTTAATAGATATGTTATTAACGCTACAGGTAAAGGTGGACAGACATATTTAACTCAATGCCAGGATAAAGATGCACTAAGGAAATGGATAGCTGATCATGAGGACCAAATAATAATGAATGAGTTAAGGATAACAGATAAGAAAAGAAATCCATTTATAAATTTTTTTTTCAAAGGTAATATCATCTGAATCCATAGGTCCTTATTAACTCGATCATGCGAATAATTGAATATTAAAAGATAGATGAGGGTCAAGCACATTGAACAATTAATTCTCTCATCATGTCCTTTGTAGCATTTCAACTATTTAAATTCCTGCGTTAATCAGGCAACCTGAAGCTTAAACATCCATATTGCGTTTTACTTTCAAACTCATTTATATTGAATGAGTTTTTTTTGTATATTGAATAATGGGATGGAATATTCAAAAACTTGTTTATTTACCTCCGCCATGCCTAGTTAAATAATAGGAAAGAATTCTATAGAGAAAATCTATGGGCTTTTTTCTTTGCTCCCAAGAAAGAGAAGTAATCATGAATATCCTGGAATATGGAAATTTGTTACCTGAAATCATTTACTCTATCAACCAGAAAGAGTATGCTTTTTGTATATCTGATTATTGGGAAAATTATAATTAATAGGAGGTTGACTGTGTCTATTGAAGAGTTGATTAACAAAGACGTGAAAAAGTTTCAAGCGGAAGAGTTTCTTCAAGTGAAAAATTGGATGACGCCTAATCTTTGTTAATAGATAATATGTAGTGATGTACCTACATATTATCTGCATCTGTAGTGCAATACCTGCAAAAATTATCTTCTATTTGTTGATGTACGCTTATTATAAAACTTGAACATTTTTTGCTTTATATATTTGTATGAAAACAAAAGGGGGGTTATCAAGTGAAGGGATTTGAATTTTTCAGAATGCCACAGACTATTATATATGGCCGTCAATCTTTTGAGAAAGTGGGAGCGGAAGCGGCATTACGCGGGAAGAAAGCACTCATTATAAGTGATAAGGTAATGAGCCGACTCGGTTATGTCAATCAATGTTGTCAGTATCTTCATGACAACGGAGTAGCGAGTGCAGTTTATCTTGGAGTTGATTCAGAACCAACAGACCAATATGTGGAAGACTCATTAGAACTTTTTCAAAAGGAGTCATGTAATCTAATCATATCCCTTGGTGGAGGAAGCTGTATTGATACTGGGAAAGCAATTGCCGTCCTGGCCACGAATGGTGGATATATTGGAGAATATATGGGCGGAAGAAAAATAGCGGACAAAGCAGCAATACCGCACATTGCTATTCCAACAACCGCTGGAACTGGTTCAGAAGCGACGGATGCTACTGTTATTACGAACACCGGTGATGATGTGAAGATGATGATTAAACAGTCGAATTTTATGCCTTTAGTTGCCATTGTCGATCCGTTGCTGACAGTTTCTTCTCCACCACATATAACAGCTGCGACGGGTGTGGATGCATTAAGCCATGCGATTGAGGCCTATTTATCGAAACGGTCTCACCCGATGACAGACACAATGGCTTTGTCTGCGATGGGATTGATTATAGAAAATATTGAAAACGCTTACGATAATGGGGATAACATAGACGCCCGTGAAAAGATGTCATTAGGAGCCCTTCAAGCAGGGATAGCATTTTCGAATTCTTCCGTTTGTTTGGTTCATGGAATGTCGAGACCGATTGGAGCTTTGTTTCATGTACCTCATGGATACTCGAATGCCATGCTATTGCCAGCGGTATTGGAATTCAGCAAGGAAGCCTGTATGGAGCGGTTGGCGGATTTGGGAAGAATTTTTAAAACTGAATATAAAAACCTTTCTATAGAAAGGGCAGCTTTGGTTGCGGTAGAATCTGTTAAGGCACTTTGCCAAAGGTTGAACATTCCTAATCTCGAAGGATGGGGAATAGAAGAGGAGGAATTTAATCTCTCAGTCAGTAAAATGGCAAGAGACGCTATAGATAGCGGGAGCCCTGCTAATAACCCGAGGGTCCCGACTAAACAAGAATTAGAAGAGCTGTATCATACTTGTTATCATTATAAGTTTGCTACTGAAGATAAAGTACAGGGGTGAATATGTGGATTGGGGTAAAATGGGGATATAATTGGAAGATAATTATACACAAATCATCCCGGTAGGCTGGATGCCCAGGTCATTCATGGGGATGTTAGTGAATACGCGTCTGCTAACTGGGAATTTTACTACAACGTTCCGGACTATATGTTGAAATACATAAACATTCTTAGCGTATTGATCTTTCGTGTAGTTATCTACAGAGTGTTAGTCCGAGCTATCATATCTTGGCTTTGTTAAAGTGGAAAAATTAAAGAAAAACTCGTACACTCCGAAACCTTTTTCTGGAATGCCACCAATTAGGTGGCATTTCAGACTGTAGACAAACTCGATGAAAATCGAGTTTGTCTACAGTTTTTTTGAGGGTTTTAAAAATTTGAACGTTAATTTCCACTCCAGGCACTCGCTTTCCGCGGGCGGTCCGGGAGCCTCCTCGGCGCCTTTGCGCCTGTGGGGTCTCCCTTGGACGCGCTTTTCCCGC